>CAJXCW010000029.1 GCA_913051705.1 uncultured bacterium | reverse complement strand
CAGAGGCTGCCTCTACTTCGGGCTCCGATTTAATCGCTTCTTCAGTTACAGCTTCAGAGGCTGCCTCTGCTTCCTTACTGCTGCGCCTCGTCTTCTTCGGTTGCTGCTGCTCCATCTTCGGTTCAGCCGCCTGGACATCGATTGTTGTCTCCCGGTCGATCAATTCCAAAATCGACATCTCAGCAGCGTCTCCTTGCCGATGGCCAATGTGAATAATACGGGTATATCCGCCGGCGCGGTCTGCATAACGATCAGCCAGCGTGCCGAACAACTTGGCGACGACCGACCGATTCCGGATAACTCGAACCGCCTGACGTCTTGCATGGAGATCATTTCGCTTTCCGAAGGTTATCAACCGCTCTACAAGCCGACGGACCTCTTTGGCCTTTGCCGTTGTGGTCTGTACGCGTTCCTGTTCCAGGACGGAAGTCGCCATATTAGCCAGCATCGCTCGACGATGACTGGGATTTCGACTTAACGCACGCCCCTGTTTTCGATGTCGCATTCCAATAGCTCCCTATGTCCCTGCTTATCAACCATCTTCAACATTACTGTCGAAGATAGGATGCGGTACTTCGCGCAAGCGGTCTCCCCGTAGTTTGTTGCTACGGGGGCGCTTCGATCTTAACTGGTTTCTACTTCCAGATACGGCCCAATGTCCATCCCAAAAGAAAGCCCCAACTCTGCCAGAATCTGGTTCAATTCCGTTAGCGATTTACGTCCGAAGTTTCTATATTTCAGCATTTCGCCTTCACTCTTCTTGACCAGATCCGCCAGGGTTTTGATTTCTGCCGCCCGTAAACAATTGCTGGAACGAACAGAGAGTTCGAGTTCTTCAACATTCATGCTGAGCAGACTTTTTACACGCTCAAACTCTTCATCCACTTCTTCCTCTGGCTCGGGCACGAGCTCTTCATCGATAGAAATAAAGAGTTGCAGATGGTTCTTAAGAATCTGTGCGGAAGAAGATAAGGCATCCTGAGTGTGGATGCTGCCGTCGGTCCATATTTCAAGGACTAAACTATCATAATCCGTTCTTTGCCCGACGCGCGTGTTTTCAACCCGGAAATTGACCCGGGTTACAGGTGTAAAGATCGCATCCATCGGAATGACGCCGATCGGGTGATTCGGATCCTTATTCTGTTCAGCCAATACATAGCCACGCCCGCTGTCGAGATAGATCTCCATCTTTAGATGGCCCCCTTCATCGAGTGTGGCAATATGCAGATCAGAATTAAGAATTTCTACGTCCGCATCCGTTTGAATGTCGAGTGCGGTGACGTTCCCTTTGTCTTCAGCCTCCACTTCAAGCGATAATATCTTAGGCTCTTCACTGTGTAGAATAAGCCGTAGTGCCTTTAAATTGAGAATGATTTCCGTGACGTCTTCCACTACATTTGGTATCGTAGAAAATTCATGGGCTATACCGTCAATTCGTACAGCAATAACGGCAGAGCCAGGTAACGAAGACAGTAAAATGCGGCGGAGGGAATTGCCAATGGTCGTTCCAAAACCCCGTTCTAATGGTGCTATTGTAAACTTACCGTAATTGTCGGTTAAAGTATCATCATCTACAATCACGCCTTTCGGCATCTGAAAATTTTTTAATTTCATATCGTTCGTCGCCCCTGATCGTTCACTGCGAGTGGACACACAGGACTGATACGCAGTCTGGCTGTACTATTTCGAGTACAACTCAATAATTAACTGTTCTTGCACAGGTGTCGGAATATTTTCTCGAACGGGTGTTTCCAGTAGCCGTCCGGCCAGCGTTGTTTTATCCACATCCAACCAGGAAACAGCCGGACGATGACTGGCAGCGCTTAAAGATGCGTGGATACAATCAAGCTGACGGCTAGTTTCTTTAACCTGTATCATTTCCCCCGACTGTACGATATAAGAGGGAACATTAACAAGGCGATCATTTACCAGGATATGGCGGTGACGAACCAGTTGTCGAGCAGCTTTTCGCGACGGGGCGAATCCAAGCCGGTATACCACATTATCCAATCGAGTTTCGAGTAATTGGAGCAGTCGCTCGCCCGTATTCCCTTTGGTACGAGCGGCTTTCATAAAATATGAGCGGAATTGCCTCTCACCTAAGCCATAGGTCTTTCGCGTCTTCTGCTTCTCACGCAACCGTATACCATATTCCGTCGGTTTCCTACGTCCGACAGAACTATGTTGACCGGGAGGAAATCCCCGACGGTCAACGGCGCATTTCTCAGAGAAACACCGATCACCCTTTAAAAACAACTTAACGCCTTCACGTCGACAGATTCGACAATTGGCATCTGTATAACGAGACATAGACACTCCTAAAAACGTACGCTTGGTATTCGTTGATGCCGGATAGCCTCTTCATTCGATTAACGGGCGCAACGACTTCAACTTCAACTATCTTCTATAGCCTTTACAATCAGACACGTCGCCGCTTGGGTGGCCGACATCCATTATGTGGAATCGGCGTAACATCTTTAATAGCAGATATTTCCAAACCAGCTGCTTGCAAAGCGCGAATAGCGGACTCCCGACCGGCGCCAGGGCCTTTGACCCAGACCTCTACCCGCTTTAATCCCAACTCTATCGCTTCTTTAGCCGCAGCTTCGGCTGCTTTTTGCGCTGCGAACGGCGTACTTTTACGTGAGTTCCTGAACGTACCCCCTTTCCCCCCGCTAGCCCAACTGATCGTGTCTCCTTGTGTATCGGCAAGGGTTACAATCGTATTATTGAATGTTGCTTTAATATGAGCAACACCGACTGCATCAACACGCCGATCACGCCTACGCCCTTTACTTCGCTTCCCTGTAGCCAAACCTCATACCTCCACAGATAAATACCGAACTTACACTCTTTTACGCTTTCCCCCAATGGCGCGACGTGGTCCTTTTCGCATTCGGGCATTGGTACGCGTACGTTGACCACGAACAGGCAAACCGCGTCGATGCCGTAACCCACGATAACAGCCGATATCCATTAATCGCCGAATATTAAATGTGATTTCACTACGGAGAGATCCTTCAGTCCGATAATCATTCTCAAGCATTTGACGAAGTTTGGTAATCTCCGCATCCGTTAGATCTTTAACCCGGGTATCAGGACTGATGCCCGTTGTTTCAAGTACCTTCTTAGCAGTGGTTAAACCGATACCAAAGATATATGTAATACCGATTTCCACCCGTTTGTCCCGTGGCAAATCGACGCCGGCAATTCGTGCCACCATTCCCTCCTTAGCAACAAGATAAAATTAACCTTGTCGTTGTTTGTGTCTAGGATTGCTACAAAGCACCCGTACAACCCCTTTACGTCGGACAATTTTGCAATGCTCACAGATTTTTTTTACCGAAGCACGTACTTTCATGATTAGATCCCTATATTATTTATAACGATACGTAATTCGCCCACGCGTTAAATCATAGGGCGACAATTCAACCATTACTTTGTCACCTGGTAAAATTTTAATAAAATTCATGCGTACTTTACCCGAAATATGTGCCAAAACCCGATGCCCATTTTCTAATTCAACACGGAAAGAAGCGTTCGGCAAGGGTTCAATCACTGTTCCTTCTACTTGCACAGGGGGTTCTTTCGGCATGCATCATCACCTCTCTCAAAAGACCAATCGTTTATCCAGCACTCGATATTTAACTCATGCATTCATGCTATGCAGGCCAGGATGCGGTTTGTTACTTCCTCTGGAGATGCATCCCCATTGATCTGCTCTAATATGCCTGCCCGTTGATAGTAATCAATAAGCGGTATCGTTTCCTGTTTATAGATTTCTAATCTATATTTGATGGTCTCCGGTGTATCATCCGCTCTATTTCGTTGTAAAAGTCGATTAAGAACCGTATCAATCGGCACCTCAATATTTATAACCCTGTCGAGCGATGTCTGCAACCGCTCTAATGATGATTTTAAATAGTCGGCCTGGTTTAAATTCCTTGGAAAACCGTCCAAAACAAATCCTTTACGACTATCCGGTTCCTGCAGGCGTTTTTCTAACATATCAATAATGATGGTATCAGGGACCAGTTCTCCCGCATTCATATATTTATCTATCTTCATGCCAATAGGTGTTTTATTTTCCATCTCTACACGTAATAATTCACCCGTCGAAATGTGAAGTATGTGTAGGCATTCTGATAGTTCTAACGCCTGTGTTCCTTTTCCTACCCCTGGCGTCCCAAGTAGTATTAATCGCATAACACCCTTCATACCTACGGCAGGTCCCGCCAGTCTCCAAAAGTTCCCAGTATCACGCACGTCCACGGACTCTTCCGCGTTTCATAAAGCCTTCATAATGACGCGAAACCAAATGCGATTCGATCTGCTGTAGCGTATCCAGTGCAACACCTACGACAATCAAAAGAGCCGTACCGCCAAAAAAGGAGGATGCACTCATCGAAACGTTCATACTCCGTATGATCAAGAACGGAACAATTGCTATAGTCGCCAGAAAAAACGCACCGGGAAGCGTAATACGCGTCAAAATACGATCCAAATAGTCTGCTGTCCGTTTGCCAGGCCGAATACCTGGAATAAAACCACCTACACGCTTCATATTATCCGCCACATCAACCGGATTAAATATAACGGCCGTATAGAAATAGGTAAAAAAGACAATCAACAAACCGTATAGCGCATTATACACTAAAGCACCCGGTTGGAACCAGTCCGTCAAGGTCTGAAATACGGCAAGTTCCGGAAAAAAACTCGATACCGTTCCCGGTACAAACATAATAGACTGGGCGAAAATGATAGGCATTACCCCGGCAGCATTCACTTTCAAAGGAAGATGGGTGCTCTGACCACCATAGACCTTTCGACCTACTACACGCCGCGGATATTGTACAGTTATCCTCCGTTGCCCCTGAGTAAGCAGGACGACCGAAGCGATAATCAACACCCAAATAGCTACAATAACAATTTCGAAAAGACCGCTACGTAATCCGTTGATTACAGCCTCGATTTCATTTTGTACAGCAATAGGGAATTGGGCGATAATACCGACAAAAATGATCAAAGAAATCCCATTGCCAATTCCTCGTTCCTGGATCTGTTCACCCAACCACATTAAGAAAATGGTTCCGGTGGTCATTGTAATCACAGTCATAAAGATAAAACCGGGACCGGGATCAACGACAGCAGATCGCCCCAGATCATCTCGTATATCCTGGAGCCAAGCACTGATACCGATCGCCTGGACCATCGATAAAAATACGGTACCATACCGCGTATACTGGTTGATCTTTTTTTGGCCTTCCTGCCCCTCTTTCTGTAATTTCTGTAAATACGGCCACATTGACCCTAACAGCTGCAGGACAATAGATGCACTGATATAGGGCATCACCCCAAGCGCAAAAATAGTCGCCCGCTCAAATGCCCCGCCTACAAACATGTTATAGAGACCAAAAATGGTGCCGCCCATCTGACTGAAGAAAGAGCTCAACACGTCATGATCGATCCCGGGGGTCGGTATCTGCCCACCTATTCGATATACGGCCAAGAGCGCCAATGTAAAAAGAATACGCCGTCGAAGTTCAGGGATTCGAAACGCATTTTGAAAACTTTCGATCATCCGTTAGGCACCTCAACTGTTCCGCCGGCCGCTTCGATCTTCTGGCGTGCAGCCGCACTGATCGCATGCACTTTTACCGTCACAGGTTGGCTAATCTCCCCATCTCCCAGAATTTTGACCAGATCGGTAGCCTTACGTATCAAATGCTTAGCCAATAGTGATTCAGGATCTATGGTTATTTCTTTATCCCAATCCTGCAAGTCTTCTAAATTTACGACCTGATACGTTTTCTTGAATATATTGGTAAATCCACGCTTGGGCAATCGCCGCATAAGGCGCATCTGCCCGCCTTCAAAAGAAGGGTGGATTTTCTTACCTGATCTGGATTTCTGGCCCTTATGACCACGACCAGATGTTTTACCCAAACCAGACCCCGGTCCTCGACCCAGACGCTTCACCCCGCGAATCGAACCGGGGGCATATTTCAACTCACGGCCATCCATAGCTGCCATACCCCTTCTTTTCTTCGTTATAGACCATACTACTGCAAAGCGGGATCAACGTCATTCACCCCGCTGCCTACTTACCTTCCGTTTCGATCATTTCTACTTCCAGCAAATGACTGATTTTGGTGATCATACCCTGAATCTGCGGGGTGTCATTATGGACCACGGTCTGATGTAACCGCCGAATGCCAAGGGCTACCAGGGTTTGTTTCTGTTTCCGATGACGACCTATGGCAGAACGCCTTTGTGTTATACGCAATTGTATACCCATAATACTACCCTTTCAAATCTTCAATATCTATGCCGCGCAATTTGGCGATTTCTGATGCGACCTTTAAACTCATCAAGCCCTGTAACGTTGCTTTGGCTACGTTATACGGGTTGGAAGAACCTATCGACTTCGTTAATATGTTATTCACCCCTGCTGGCTCCAGCACGGCACGCGCTGCATCACCTGCAATAACGCCTGTGCCGGGCGCAGCCGGTTTCAGAATTACTTTGGCCGCGCTAAATCGCCCGACCACCGCATGAGGAATCGTTCCATTAACCACCGGTACTTGCTGAAGATGCTTCCGGGCCGTTTCCGTAGCTTTACGAATGGCTTCGGACAGCTCCCGGGCTTTACCCATGCCAAGCCCCACATGGCCCTTGCCATCCCCTACGGCGATCAATGCGTTAAAACTGAATGTACGACCACCTTTTACTACTTTAGAAACACGATTAATATCGACCAGGCGTTCCGACGACAGATCGAACTCATCGGGATTAATTCTCGGCAAGGTCTGCTCCCTCCGTCTTTAAGACTGTATGGCACCTCCAACAGCTATCTGCTGGATAAGCGCCTATTTCAGGTATACACGGCATGATCCCCAAACATCGTTCCAACGTAAATCTACCACGATATTTGGGGACGAATCAAATTGTGTCCAAAAAATGATTGCAATCATCGTAGTCTACAATTCTACATACTATAGTTCAGAACTCTAAACCACTTTCCCGCACACCATCTGCTAACGCTTTTACGCGACCATGATACAGATAACCCCCACGATCAAAAGCAATTTGCGATATCCCTTGCTCTTTCGCCTTCTCACCCAATGCCTGACCAACCAACTTGCTCTGAGCTATTCTATTCATACCCGCTTCCAACCTGTCTCGGACCGCAGGTGTTTCCGTAGACATGGCTATCAGGGTCGTCCCGGTGGTGTCATCAATCACCTGAGCATAAATATGTTTCAAACTTCGGAAGACAGACAACCGAGGCTTAGCGGAGGTACCCTGGATTTTTTTCCGTACTCGACGATGCCGGACAATACGCATCCTCGCTCGTCGTAATGTTTTCTTAGACATAAAATCTTCGATTACCTTCCGTTAAATGCCGGTCTTTCCAGCTTTTCGCCGCACGTGTTCGCCATCGTATTTGATCCCTTTGCCCTTGTAAGGTTCGGGCTTCTTAAAAGATCGAATGATGGCCGCAACCTGGCCTACCAGTTGTTTATCGAATCCGGAAACAGTAATCCGGGTACCGCCGTCAACCGCCAGGTCTATCTCGGGAGGCGCTTGAAAAATAATGGGATGAGAAAAACCCAAAGAAAGCGTCATATTTTTCCCTTGAACCTCTGCACGGTAGCCGATGCCTACAATTTCCAATGTTTTGGTGAAACCGTTAGAGACGCCTTCTACCATATTCGCTATCAACGATCGATTCAAGCCGTGGAGCGCAAGGCTTTGCTTCGTCTCATTTTGGCGTGTCACCACAATAGAGCCGTCTTTAACCCCAGCATTAATGAGCCCGGGCATCTGATGAGACAATTCTCCCTTAGGCCCCTTGACTGTCATCTTCTTGTCATCAATCTTAACGTCAACCCCATGCGGGATTGTTATCGGAAGCTTACCAATTCGTGACACCCTATTTCCCTCCGGCACCTCTGAACAACCTGTATCTGTACTACCAGATGTAACACAACACTTCACCACCAGTTTTCAATTTCCGTGCCTCACGGTCTGTGATAATACCTTTCGGCGTGGTTAAAATAGCAACGCCAAGTCCATTCAGAACTTTAGGCACCTGATCCGCTTTAACATAAACACGCCGGCCCGGCTTGCTGATTCTTTTTATCGCGGAGATAACCGGCTCTCCAGACGGCCCGTATTTGAGGTACATCTTAATAACACCCTGCTTATCATCCTCAATATACGCAAAGTTACTGATGAACTTCTGATCGAGCAAAATACGAGCAATCTCTTTTTTTATCTTCGATCCCGGCACTTCAACTTTTGTATGTTGAGCCTGGCATGCATTTCGAACCCGGGTTAACATATCCGCAATCGGATCAGTCATTGACATCTGTAATAATCCCCCTGGAGAACTCTGTTCTCTTACCAGCTACCAGCTGGCCTTTGTAACCCCCGGAATTTCACCTTGCAAGGCTAATTCTCGAAAACAAATTCGACAAATTCCGAAACGTCGCATATATGCCCGGGGACGGCCGCATTGGTGACACCGATTGTAGGCACGCGCCCTATATTTCGGCGGACGTTTCGCTTTCGCTATTAATGCCTTTCTAGCCACACATCCCCCTCTCAAATGGTCTTGCGAATCGGGGTCTTGATACCAACACCCCGTTCGTCTGCCATTGTATGATCTATCTTCTAAATGGCATGCCGAGTTGCGTAAGTAACTCAGCACCCTCTTCGTCTGTTTTGGCAGTAGTTACAATGGTAATGTTCATGCCACGGAATGTATCCACACGATCATATGCGATCTCGGGAAAAATAGTCTGTTCCGTTAACCCCAATGTATAATTTCCTCGGCCATCGAATGACTTGGTCGGTACACCACGAAAATCACGGATACGTGGAATCGCCAGATTGATCAGTCGATCAAGAAATTCATACATGCGTTCACCGCGTAATGTGACCCGGCATCCCAGAGGCATCCCCTCGCGTATTTTAAAATTGGATATGGCTTTCCTCGCACGCGTCACAACCGCTTTTTGACCGGATATCGCGGTCAATTCCGATACCGAAGAATCCAGTATACTTGCATTCTGAGAGGCCTCCCCTACGCCCATATTAAGGACGATTTTTTCTACACGAGGAACCTGCATGACATTGCTATAATTAAATGTTTTCAACAACCCCTGAACCACGTCCTCTTTATATTTTTCTTTTAAACGTGCCATACTTGTGTCCCTTTATCCCTCAGATATCACTCTGACGTTCGAGGCATGAATCGGTGCCTCTTTTTGAATACGACCCCCCTGAGGGCTGGTCTGCGTAGCACGTGTATGTCGAATGACAAAATTTATCCCTTCGACAATCACCCTGTTCCTTTTGGGGATAGTCAACAAAACCCGCCCGGTTTTGCCCCGGTCTTCACCCGTAAGAACTATGATGGAATCACCCTTCTTAACATGCATCAATCCGTTCCTCTCGTCCCGCCCACTGCCCTCTGTCATTAAAGCACTTCAGGAGCAAGGGAGACAATGCGCATATATTCTTTTTCCCTTAGCTCACGAGCTACAGGCCCGAAAATTCGCGTACCTCGTGGTTCACCCTGCTGATCGATCAACACCGCAGCGTTGTCGTCGAAACGAATGTATGATCCGTCACGACGGCGTACTTCTTTACGCACACGCACGACCACAGCCTGCACCACTTCACCTTTTTTTACCGTACCACCAGGGGCTGCATCTTTGACCGATGCCACGAACCGATCACCAAGCCGAGCATACCGTCGCCTCGTTCCCCCTAATACCTTAATACAATAGATCTGCCGTGCACCTGTATTATCTGCAACATTCAGCCTACTAGTTTCCTGAATCATAATCATCCAGCTTTCTTCAATATCATCTGTTAACGACGACTAAACCGACTCTGCACGACGGACGACATCCACAAAACGCCAGCGCTTCTGCTTGCTTGTCGGCCGAGTTTCCACCACACGAACAATATCACCCACCTGACAGGTCTGCTCTTCATCATGTGCCATCAGCTTGGTCGTCCGCCGAATATACCGGCCATAGATCGGATGCTTAACCAACCGCTCTACTGCGACTGAAATGGATTTATCCATCTTATTGCTGAGAACACGCCCCTCTCGAACTTTTCGATGTCCGCGTTCTGCCATGCCTATTCTCCTGACTCATCAGCTTCTGAAATTTGAGTTTCTATAATATCTATGGGCCGGATGCCCAATTCATTTTCGCGTAAAATAGTAAGGATTTGAGCGATCTCACGACGAGAGGTTGAGAATTTCTTTGCGTCGGCCGTCTGGCGTATTGCCTTCTGAAAATCCAGATTGAAAATCTCTTCCCGTAATTCTGAGATTCTATCCTGTAACTCTGCTTCTGGGAGCTGTCGAAGCTCAAATATTTTCATTACTTCTCTTCCTCATCACCTGACTTCGTCAAATCATCACGCGCAATAAATCGCGTTTTAATCGATAGTTTATGTTGCGCTAAGCGCATGGCTTCCTTGGCCAATTCGGCTGATACGCCTCTCACTTCGAATAGAACCCGACCGGGTTTTACTACAGCGACCCAATGTTCCGGATTGCCTTTTCCCTTGCCCATACGTGTTTCGGCAGGCTTTTCCGTCAGGACTTTATCCGGGAAAATACGAATCCAAATTTTCCCCATACGGCGCATATGATGCACCATTGCTATACGAGCCGCTTCAATCTGCCGGTTGGAAATCCAGCCGGGATCAAGCGCCTGAATACCAAAATCACCGAACTGCAATGAAGCCCCACGCTGTGCTTTACCGAACATGCGTCCTCGCTGATTCTTACGGTATTTCAGACGCTTGGGCATTAACATCGTAAATTCTCCTAAATTACCGCGTATCCACACAGGGGATACGGTCAAGTCCACACTCTATCACTTCGTAGGCGTATTCAATCCATCACTTCTTAAGAGGCGCTCCTGCTGGTTTCGAACGAACCGTTTCCCGCAGGGGGGGGTCGTTCTCATTCTCTTCCCCTGTAATAACCTCTCCCTTACAGATCCATACCTTGATACCCACACATCCATAGGTGGTATGGGCTGTAGATTTTGCATAGTCGATATCCGCACGCAACGTATGCAGTGGTACGCGGCCATCATTGAATGTTTCAGAACGGGCCATTTCCGAGCCACCCAGGCGTCCACCACACGTGATTTTTATGCCCTCCGCCCCCATACGCATTGCAGCCGTGATCGCCTTCTTCATAGCCCGACGAAAACTAACCCGCTGTTCTATCTGACGGGCGATACCGTCCCCGATAAGCTGGGCGTCCAGTTCAGGTCTACGAATTTCCTGAATGTTGATATAGACATCCTTCTTAGTAATATGTTGTAACTCATCTCGAAGCTTGTCTACCTCCGCACCCTTTCGACCTATGACGATGCCGGGGCGTGCGGTATGAATCGTAATGGTCACCTTTTGGGGGGCCCGTTCGATGCCCACTTTCGATATACCGGCCCGTGACAATCGGCTCTTTACATAGCGACGAATCATCAGGTCTTCCTGCAACAATTCCGCCATGTTTTTTTCAGAATACCAATTCGACTGCCAGGTTTTTATCACACCAAGACGAAATCCGATCGGATGCGTTTTTTGTCCCACGTTTTTCTCCTGTCTTATCCGGCTATCGGGATGATGACCAAAGTTAGTCTGCTACCACCACGGTAATATGGCTGGTGCGTTTTTTCATACGCGAAGCCATCCCGCGAGGACCATAATAAATACGCTTCATCATGGGTCCGCCATCAACATAAATCGTTTTAATCCTGAGATCTTCAATATCCACGACATCATCTTCCACATTCATGGCGTTGGCCGCTGCCGAGCGAACTGTTTTTTCTATTGGGCGTGCCGCAGCCTTAGGCAAAAACTGTAGAATATCCAGCGCGTTCTGTACGGACTTACCACGAATTAAATCTGCTATTTGACGGACTTTACGGGCGGATCCACGAATCTGCCGCGCCGTTGCACGGGCTTCCATCTTGTGCTCCCTTCCTAATTACTTCAACGCTGTCGATCGTTCTGTAACACGACCACTGTGTCCCCGATAGGTCCGCGTCGGTGCAAATTCACCCAGTTTATGACCTACCATGTTTTCCGAAATGTAAACCGGGATAAATTTATTGCCATTGTGAATCGCCAGGGTATGGCCTACGAAATCCGGTGTGATCGTACAAGGACGCGCCCAGGTACGTACCACTCGTTTTTCCCCTGTTCGATTCAATTCGTCGATTTTCTTCTTAACGCTAGGATCTATGTACGGCCCTTTTTTTACGGATCGAGCCATAAATGCCTCCCGTGATGGCTGATATTATTTACGTCGGTTTACGATTAATGCACTAGATTTCTTGTTTTTCTTACGCGTTCTCAAGCCTTTTGTAATCTTACCCCAAGGTGTACATGGATGCCGACCGCCAGAACTCTTGCCTTCACCACCACCCATCGGATGGTCCACCGGATTCATCGCAACCCCTCTGGAATAACCGCGTTTTCCAAGCCAGCGAGAACGACCGGCCTTACCCAGAGATATATTTTCATGGTCTACATTGCCGACCTGACCAATTGTAGCTGAACAGGATAACGGTACACGTCGGATCTCACCAGACGGCAAACGCAGTTGGGCAAATCCGCTATCTTTGGCCATGAGCTGGGCTACCGTACCAGCCGATCGTACAATCTGCCCCCCACCGCCAGGTCGTAACTCTATGTTATGAATCATCGTGCCTAACGGCATATTTTCCAGAGACATATGGTGGCCGTCTCTGATTTCCGCTTTATCACCCGCCATAACCATCGTGCCCACCGATAACCCGAGCGACGCGAGGATATATCGTTTTTCTCCGTCGGCATAATGCAACAAGGCAATGCGGGCAGAACGATTCGGATCATACTCGATTGAAGCCACCCTGGCAGGAATGCCGACCTTATCTCGCTTGAAGTCTATAGCCCGATATCGACGTTTATGCCCGCCGCCGCGATGACGTGCCGTCATTCGGCCTAAATTATTCCGTCCACCTGTCTTCTTCATGGGGCGAATTAATGTAGACTCTGGTTCTGTCTTAGTGATCTCTTTAAACGAAGAAACGGTCTTAAACCGCTGCCCCGGTGTATTGGGTCGAAATGTTCGAACTGCCATAGTTCCTTCCCTTACCATGTAAATCGGTCGCTATGTATCAAGCACCTGTAAACAGATCGATAACGTCTCCATCGGTCAGTTTGACGATGGCTTTCTTCCAATTGGGACGACGGCCTTCAAATCGTCCCATCCGTTTTATCTTGCCTAGCATACGCATTGTACGCACAGACTCAACACGTACATCAAAAATATCTTCTATGGCTTGTTTGATTTCCAGCTTGTTTGCGTATCGTGCTACTTCAAATACGTACTTATTTTCTTTATCCTGCAACAGATGGTTTTTTTCTGTAATCAAGGGACGCTCAATAATTGACCGCGGATCTTTTTTCATCCTTTCAACGCCTCCTCTACTTGTTTTAACCCTTCCCGGGTAAAGATGAGGTAGTCGTTGTGTAAAAGCTCATGCACATGCGCGTTGCATGCAAGATCAATAGTCACACCCGGAATATTTCTACAGGACTTATTAATGGCCTCATCGCTACGATCCATCAAGAACAGGCATTTCTTGTTATTCAGTTCCATATTCGACAATACCGAAACCATCTGTTTTGTTTTAGGCTCGGTGAATTTGAGATCTTCAATAATCCGAACGGCATCCGCCTGCGCTCGGCTTGAAAGCAGGGAGCGTATGGCCAGTCGACGAATTTTCTTTGGAATCTCATAACGATAATCACGTGGCTTCGGACCATGAGCCCGACCACCGCCTACACGGGTTGGGGAACGGACAGATCCCACACGAGCTCGCCCTAAGCCTTTTTGCCGAAACAGTTTTTTACTGGAATAGGATACGTCAGCCCGTGTCTGTGTCCTGACCGTACCCTGATGTTGATTGGCCAGATACATCTTCTCAGCTTCATATACCACGTGAGAATTAGGGGTAATCCCGAAGACCGACTCGTCAAGATCGATATGTCCCTGTTCTACTTCTTTTCCATCATTTTTGTACAATCGCGCTGTCGGCATGATATCCTCGCCGTACGTTTCATTGCCTCATCGGGCCGTGATCACGCACGTTTTATCAACACGTACCCATCTATATGGCCGGGAACAGCTCCCTGAATAAGAAGCAAGTTGCGTTCTGTGTCTACACCGACCACCTGTAAATTCTTCACGGTTTTTTGTTTACCACCCATGCGACCGCCCATCCTGGTCCCTTTAAATACTCTGGAGGGTGATGCGCTTTGGCCTATCGAACCGGGGGCGCGCCAGCGATCACTCTGACCGCGCGTTTTGTCGCCGCCACGGAAATTATAGCGTTTCACAACCCCCTGAAACCCTTTCCCCTTCGAAACACCCGTCACATCCACCAATTCACCGTTGCTGAATACATCCGGCCCATACACCTGCCCCATTTTATATTCCTCTGATGTATCGACAGAAACTTCACGAAGAATACGTTGAGGAGCAACTTCCGCTTTTTCAAAATGGCCACTTAACGGTTTGGTGGTATGCTTCTGTTTTTTCTCATCAAAACCAAGCTGAACAGCAGCATATCCATCTCGATCCATAGTTTTGATCTGGGTAACAAAACACGGGCCTGCTTCAATCACGGTCACCGGCACCGCTTTTCCATCCTCGGTGAAAATTTGACTCATACCGAGTTTTTTACCAATCAAACCTTCCATCTTTGAAGCTCCTAAATCACCTTGACATCGACTTGAACGCCTGCCGGCAAATCTAACTTCAGCAACGCGTCCACTGTCTGGGACGATGAATCATGAATGTCTATCAGGCGTTTATGCACCCGCGTCTCGAACTGCTCTCGTGACTTTTTATCAATAAACGGCGAGCGCAGCACGGTATATAGGGTTCGCTTGGTTGGTAAAGGAATTGGACCCAACGCTTTAGCGCCTGCTCGCTGAACGGCCTGCGTGATTTCCTTGGCTGACTTGTCCAGCATCGCATGATCGCATGCTTTTAAACGAATTCGAATTTTCTGACCGGCCACGCCCGTCCTCCTTGGTAAACCTTGCCGATGTATTACTCTGTTGCCGGCATAGGATGTCTACAGGTTATTCGGTGACTTCTATAACGACACCGGCACCCACCGTGCGACCACCCTCACGAATCGCAAACCGAAGTTCCTTATCCATCGCTATCGGCTGCATCAACTCCACTTCCACTTCCACATTGTCGCCGGGCATCACCATCTCAACACCAGAGGGCAACGTCACAGATCCCGTCACATCGGTTGTACGAAAGTAAAACTGCGGTCGATAGTTGTTGAAAAACGGCGTGTGACGACCTCCCTCATCCTGCTTGAGCACATACACCTGCGCCCTGAACTTCGTATGCGGCAAGATCGATCCCGGCGCGGCTATCACCTGACCACGCTCCAGATCCTCCTTGTCCACACCGCGAAGCAATAACCCCACATTGTCACCCGCACGCGCATCATCTAAAAACTTACGGAACATTTCTATGTCGGTCACCACCGTCTTGCGCGTCTCGCGAATACCGATGATCTCCACCTCTTCATTCTTGTTGACCACCCCACTCTCCACACGACCGGTGCCCACCGTACCGCGACCCGTGATAGAAAATACATCCTCCACAGGCATCAAAAACGCTTTGTCTTCATCGCGCACAGGCGTCGGGATGTACTCATCAACCTGCCTCATCAGTTCCTCTATCGCATCTGAGGCGCCTGCCATATCTTCCATCGCCTGCAACGCACTGCCCTGAATCACGGGGATATCATCGCCGGGAAAATCATACGAGGACAACAACTCTCGTACTTCAAGCTCTACAAGCTCCAGAATCTCCTCGTCGTCCACCTGATCGCACTTGTTCATAAATACCACGATAGCAGGCACGTTCACCTGGCGAGCTAACAGTATATGCTCCCGCGTCTGGGGCATCGGACCATCGGCTGCTGATACCACCAGGATCGCCCCATCCATCTGGGCCGCGCCCGTGATCATATTCTTGATATAGTCCGCATGACCAGGACAGTCCACATGGGCATAGTGACGGTTTTCAGTCTCGTATTCGGCATGATGCACGTTGATCGTGACTCCGCGCTCACGCTCCTCAGGCGCGTTATCAATCTCGTCATAGGCCATCGCCTTGGCCAATCCCTTCGCCGCCAATACCTTCGTAATCGCTGCCGTCAACGTCGTCTTACCATGATCCACGTGACCTATCGTACCGATGTTCACGTGCGTCTTTGTTCGTTCAAATCGCTCCTTCGCCATGCATGATCCTCCACATTTTGATCAGTACTTTATGCGCCACCACGTATTTTTTCTACAAGCTCTTGCATGATTGAATTCGGTACTTCTTCATAGTGCGAAAACTGCATCGTTGAAACGGCACGTCCCTGTGTGGCGGACCGTAACGCCGTTGCGTAACTGAACATTTCACTCAAAGGCACAGTGGCAGCTACAACTTGAGCGTCCGTTCGGGGGATGATACCGCCAATACGTCCTCGCCGGGAATTAAGGTCACCGACAACAGCGCCTACGTATTCTGACGGAACAACGACCTCTACATCCATAACCGGTTCAAGGAGTATAGGATCCGCTTTACGCAAACCATCTTTAAACGCCATTGAAGCGGCCACTTTAAATGCCATTTCTGAAGAATCGACATCATGATAGGAACCGTCGTAGAGTGTGGCTTTCACATCCTGAACGGGATATCCTGCAAGCACCCCGTTATTTACAGCCTCTTTTATACCCTTTTCGACAGATGATATAAACTCTCTGGGAATGGAGCCACCTACAACGGCATCAACAAATTCGAAGCCTCCGCCTTTTTCAAGCGGCTCAATTTCAAGCCACACATGCCCGAACTGGCCACGTCCGCCTGATTGCCGTATAAATCGGCCTTCGCTTTTGACCGACTTCCGTATGGTCTCCCGATAGGCAACTTGAGGACGACCGATATTGGCTTCGACTTTGAACTCTCGCAACATACGGTCGACAAGTATCTCCAGATGTAACTCACCCATGCCGGCAATAATCAATTGTCCTGTTTCTTCGTCTGTTCTGACACGGAACGTAGGATCTTCTTCGGCCAGCTTCTGCAATGCCATGCCGAGTTTTTCTTCGTCAGCTTTGGTCTTCGGTTCAACGGCTACCGCCATAACCGGTTCGGGGAATTCCATGGCTTCCAGTGCAATCGGCCACTCCAGATCACACAGGGTATCACCGGTCATCACATATTTAATACCGACCAAAGCAACTATATCACCTGCTTCGGCGTTATTAAGCTGTTCGCGTTTATTCGCATGCATTTGAAGTATACGGCTTACTCGCTCGCGTTTGTTCGTGCGTGTGTTCAGAACATAACTGCCCGACGTTAAGGTACCGGAATAGATACGAAAAAAGGCCAGTTTGCCAACATGAGGATCCGTCATAATCTTAAAAGCGATGCCGGAAAGCGGGGCGTCAGGACTGCTCGCACGCGATTCCTGCTCACCGGTAATCGTATTCTTACCGGTCAATGTAGGCACATCAAGTGGTGAGGGCAAATAGTCGATTATGGCGTCAAGAACGCCTTGTACGCCTTTATTCCGGAAAGAAGATCCAACCAATACGGGGATTAAAGAAACAGAAATGGTTGCCCGGCGAAGCGCGGCACGAAGCTCATCTGTGGTAGGTTCTTCTTCAGCCAGATACTGCTCCATGAGTTCTTCATCTACTTCGGCCAGGCTTTCGATCATCTTTTTCTGATGTTCGTTTGCGTAGTCAACCAGATCATCCGGAATATCATGATCGTCGAAAGTGGCCCCTTTATTCTCTTCGTGATATGTACGGGCCTGCATGGTCAGTAGATCAATGATACCGGTGAACATATCGCCGGTACCGATTGGCAACTGGATCGGTACCGCATTAGCGCCAAGACGCTCGTGTATCATGTCGACAACCTGATGAAAATCCGAACCCACCCGATCGATCTTATTTACATAGGCCAAGCGTGGAACGCCATATTTATCAGCCTGTCGCCATACCGTTTCCGACTGAGGTTCTACGCCCCCAACGGCACAAAAAAGCGCTACAGCACCATCCAAAACCCGTAGTGAACGTTCAACTTCTACCGTGAAATCGACATGGCCGGGCGTATCAATAATATTAATACGATGATCACGCCAGAACGAGGTCGTCGCAGCGGATGTGATCGTAATCCCGCGTTCACGCTCCTGGTCCATCCAGTCCATGGTTGCAGCGCCGTCGTGGACCTCACCTATACGGTGTACACGACCAGTATAGAAAAGAATCCGTTCAGTAGTGGTGGTCTTACCTGCATCGATATGAGCCATGATCCCGATGTTTCGGATCTTGGTTAGAGCTGATGTTCGCACGGATTTATTATTATTTTTGGCGGCAGCACTTTCGGTTTTAACAACAGATTCTGTCACTTCTTTTTTCACCTCATAAAGACGGATCATCAAAAACTGATGATCCGAAATAATCTTACTGACACAAAATCATTTGATGGTCATTACCATCTATAATGGGCAAAAGCCCGATTGGCCTCAGCCATACGATACGTGTCTTCTTTGAGCCGTACGGCTGCGCCTTCTCCTTTGGAGGCCGCCGTAAACTCGCCGGCCAGCCGTTCATACATCGTTTTTTCCGGACGCGCTTTAGCCGCATTAATAATCCAGCGAATAGCCATGGCCCGCTGCTGATCCTCGCGTACTTCCACGGGCACCTGATAGGTCGAACCACCTACCCGTCGTGATTTCACATGCACAACAGGACCAACGGTCTTCATCGCCTTTTCAAAAACAGGTAAGGGCTCTTGCTGAGTTCGTTCTTCAATCAGATCAAACGCCTTATAGAAGATACGTTCGGCGATACTTTTTTTGCCTTTACGCATCAATCCGTTGATGAACTTGGCAACGATGACATTGCCGTATTTCCAATCAGGTGTAGCTTTCCGCCGAACAATTTCTTTTCTTCGAGCCATCGTATCCTCTCTATCGCCCCTGCCGTACAATGATACAGGTGTGTGAAGCACACTTGAGATTCACATGCTATTTCGGTTTCTTCGTTCCGTACTTTGAACGACCATTCCTTCGGTCAGGAACGCCGCTGGTATCAAGTGCCCCTCTAATAATATGATATCGGACACCAGGCAAATCTTTTATACGACCTCCACGTACGAGTACGATATTATGCTCTTGCAGATTATGACCTTCTCCGGGAATGTAGCAGGTAGCTTCAATACCGTTCATCAAACGAACACGTGCAATTTTTCGCAAAGCGGAATTCGGCTTTTTGGGTGTCTGAGTTTTTACCTGCAGACAGCTACCACGTTTCTGAGGACAGCCGCGTAACGCTGGAGATTTCGTTTTCTTTTGAATTTTTTTTCGTCCGTGACGGATCAGTTGGTTAATCGTTGGCAACGGTCTTTCCCTCCTGCTTCATCACTTTTCGGCGATATCATAAATAACAATAGTTTTACCATCCTGCGTTTCCAAGGCTTGAATTCTCGAAAGATCACAGGTCGATTAATCTACATGTCTGCAACGATAATGTCAAGAGTTTTCTTCATAAAAGAACGGCTCCATCATCGGTACATAAAATATGATGGCACCGTTCTCAATTATGCATCTCCGCCCTGGAGTTCGAACGAGCGAGTTTTAGCCAGTTCTAATCGGCTGACCGGCACTTCTTCCGGCTTCGGCGTCTCAAGTTCTTTTCCATCTGCATCGAGAAGACGAATCTGAGTATAACGGTCAAGACCGGTGCCTGCAGGAATCAAGTGGCCCACGATGACATTCTCTTTCAGACCGAGCAACATATCCTTCTTACCCTGAATGGCTGCTTCAGTCAATACACGGGTGGTCTCCTGGAATGCGGCGGCAGAGATAAAACTTTCCGTGCTGAGCGAAGCTTTTGTAATACCGAGCAACAAAGGCTGATTCGTCGCCGGATCAGCGCTTTCATTGATGACTCGCTCATTTTCCGCCTGGAACCGACGTTTATCTACAGCTTCACCCTTCAGAAATTCCGTGTCACCCGGATCGTCAACTTTTACTTTCTGGAGCATCTGTCGAACGATCACTTCCACATGCTTATCGTTGATACTTACGCCCTGCATGCGATATACTTCCTGAATCTGGTTAACCAGATATTCCTGGACGGCATTGACGCCCTGGATCTTAAGAATATCATGTGGATCAATGGAGCCTTCGGACAGCGGTTCGCCGGCCTGTACCCTATCCCCGTCACGGATGCTTAAGTGGCGACCTTGCGGGACCAGATATTCATGTTCAGAACCATCATCAGCATGGACCACGAGGCGCCGTGAACGACGAATAATGCCCTCTATCTTCACCACGCCGTCAATCTCACCTACAACAGCAGGATCTTTCGGACGTCGCGCTTCAAACAACTCCGCCACACGCGGTAGCCCCCCGGTAATATCTCGGGTACGCCCGAAAGACCGAGGAATACGGGCCATCAAATGTCCCAGAGGTGCCGGCGTACGGCGTGTCTGTTCCTGATCAACATATTCGGTTACCAGCAGATGTGCGCCTGTAGGCAGGTTATACTCCTCACCCAGATTTTTACCCTTCTTATCTACGATGAGAATACGTGGACTCAGTATTTGTGAGCCTCGATTTTCCGTGATCACCTGCTGACGCATACCGGTGGTTTCGTCGAGTTGTTCACGTAACGTCTCTCCAGGCACCACATCTTCTAATTTGATGTATCCCTTATGTATGGCGATAATAGGAATGTTATACGGATTCCATTCAAACAGCTCCTGATCTTCATCGACCTGCTCCTGATCGTCCACCAGCAATACAGCACCATAAGGTATAAAGAAGTGTGCGCGACGGCTTCCATCCGCATCAACAATCGTTATTTCACCACTGCGGGCGATTACGACGCGAATACCATCCTCCTGTATTACCGTTTCTACTCCGGTGAAGACCACTTTGCCCGTGTGCTTGGTCATGATCTTATTCTGCGCAGCATCACGGCTGGCAATACCGCCGATATGAAAAGTACGCAGCGTTAATTGCGTACCCGGCTCACCAATACTCTGTGCGGCCATAACACCGACGGCCTCACCCAGTTCAACCATTAAGCCGGTAGCCAGGTTGCGCCCATAACATTTGGCGCACACGCCACGTTTGGCTTCGCAGGTCAACACGGAACGGATATGCACGGTCTCCGACATTTCCGTATCGGGATCAGGAGCATATAGCACCCCACCACGCTCTTCGACCATGTCCGCTACTTCCTCGATGATTTCATCACCGGAAGACGTCAGCAGTTCCCGTGTAATCGGATCGTAAACGTCTTCCAGAACGACCCGGCCCAGCACCCGGTCGCCTAAGGGCTCCATGACATTTTCGCCCTCTTTCAAAGCGCCTATTTCGATACCCCGCACCGTACCGCAATCCTCTCCGGTAATGATCACATCCTGAGCCACATCAACCAGTCGCCGTGTTAAATAACCGGCATCGGCCGTCTTAAGTGCCGTATCCGCAAGTCCCTTACGTCCACCGTGACTGGAAGTAAAGTACTCCAAAACGGTCAACCCATCTTTGAAGTTCGACAGGATCGGCGTTTCGATATATTCGCCGACCTGACCGACCGATTTACGCTGGGGTTTCGCCATAAGACCCCGCATCCCGCATAACTGTCCCACCTGATCCAGTTTACTACGTGCCCCGGAAGCCATCATCATGTAAAGGGGGTTGAAGCCCTCATCGGTTTCGGCCAGTGTTTTTTCTACCTTCTCATTCAGAGTCGTTCGTGTATGCTGCCATACATCAATGACCTTGTTATAGCGCTCTCCCTCGGTAATAGCATGGCCTTCGTATTGTGCCCGAATATCCGCCACTTCCTTGTTGGCCGTTTTGATCATCTCTTCTTTTGCCGGCGGTATGACTACATCGTCAATACCGGTCGTGAGCCCGGACAGCGTCGCAAATTGAAAACCTATACGTTTGATCTCATCGAGCAAAATGCAGGTCTTATAATTGCCCAGACGACGGTAAACATCAGAAATCATCTTACGAATTTCTTTATTGTCAAACACCGTATTCTGAAATCCAATCTCCGATGGCAAAACCTGATTAAAAATCACCCGACCGATTGTGGTATCAATCATTTTACCGTTGAGACGGACCTTGATCATTGCATGCAAATCCACCAGACCATTATCATATGCCAGGCCCACCTCTGAGGCGCTCGAGAATGCTTTACCTTCTCCCCGGCAACCTTTACGTTCTTTGGTCAGATAATAGCACCCCAACACAATATCTTTACTCGGTGCACACAGTGGCTGTCCGTTCTTGGGATCGAGAATATTATTGGAAGACAGCATCAGGACCCGGACTTCAATTTGCGCCTCAAAAGACATGGGCACATGCACGGCCATCTGATCACCGTCGAAATCCGCATTGAACGCTTCACAGACCAGCGGATGGATACGAATGGCTTTCCCTTCCACCAGAACAGGCATGAAAGACTGAATGCCCAGTCGATGAAGGGTAGGCGCCCGGTTTAACATCACCGGATGATCTTTAATAATCTCTTCCAGAATATCCCAGACTTCAGGACGCTCTCTTTCAACAAGCTTTTTAGCACTCTTTACCGTTTGTACAAACCCCTTATCTTCAAGACGCTGGATAATAAAGGGTTTAAATAGTTCCAAAGCCATGTTCTTCGGCAAGCCGCATTGATGGATCTTCAGATCAGGTTCCACTACGATGACGGACCGACCGGAATAGTCAACACGCTTACCAAGCAGGTTCTGGCGGAAACGGCCCTGTTTTCCTTTGAGCAGATCCGACAACGATTTCAAAGAGCGGTTGCCATCACCACGGACAGCCCGTGAACGCCGCCCATTGTCGAGCAGAGCATCTACGGCTTCCTGAAGCATACGTTTTTCGTTACGCAGGATGACATCGGGCGCTCTGATTTCGATCAATTTCTTCAACCTATTATTCCGGTTGATCACCCGGCGGTATAGATCATTAAGATCCGAGGTCGCAAAACGCCCCCCTTCCAGAGGGACCAGGGGACGTAGATCCGGCGGAATGACCGGCAGCACTTCCATAATCATCCATTCCGGATGGTTATCGGAATTTCGAAAGGCCTCTACGACTTTCAATCGCTTCAGGGCGTCGTTCTTCCGCTGCACCGACGTTTCGACCTTGACCTGAGCCCGTAACTCTGCCGACAGTTCGTCAATATCAATTTCGGACAGCAGCTTACGCAAGGCGCCAGCGCCCATATCAGCGACAAACGTACGCTCGGCATCCTCCAGGTCCATGAAGGTATCCTGGTCGATCAGATCACCGACCATATGTTCGGTGTCGCCCGGATCCAGCATAACATATGCTTCATAATAAATCACCCGCTCAAGATTCCTGATGGACATATTCAGAAGATTTCCGATACGACTGGGCGGTGATTTGAAATACCAGATATGACAGACCGGTACAGCCAATTCAATATGTCCAAGGCGTTCCCGCCGGACCTTGGCCTGTGTCACCTCAACGCCGCACCGATCACATATAACGCCGCGATATCTAATGCGTTTATATTTACCGCAGTTACATTCCCAATCCTTGACTGGTCCAAAAATCCGTTCACAAAACAGTCCATCCCGTTCCGGCTTGAATGTCCGATAATTAATGGTTTCCGGCTTGGTAACTTCGCCATATGACCACTTACGGATAACTGCCGGGGAGGCCAGTTGAATCCGAATAGATTTACAATGCGTACGTTGTTTGTTCTTGTCTTGCTGTCTTTCCGTTGATTTAGCCACTGGTGACACCTCCTGATCTTTGTTTTTGGCGGGGTATCTTTATTATATCCATATCGCCTGTCATCATAAGTGAGGATGAGGTGTAAACCGTCTTAATCTTCAAGCTGGACGTCCAAAGCCAGACTCTGCAGCTCTTTGACCAGTACGTTAAATGATTCGGGAATACCAGGTTCGGGCGGATTATCGCCCTTGACAATCGCCTCGTATAATTTGGATCTGCCGTTTACATCATCGGATTTAACCGTAAGCATTTCCTGCAAAGTATAAGAGGCGCCATAGGCTTCCAACGCCCAAACTTCCATTTCGCCGAAACGCTGACCACCGAATTGCGCTTTGCCGCCCAATGGTTGCTGAGTAACCAACGAATACGGTCCAATCGACCGGGCATGGATTTTATCTTCGACCAGATGACCCAGTTTCATGATATACATATATCCGACCGTCACTTCTTTATCAAAAGGCAAACCTGTTTTACCATTATAGAGGGTGATCTTACCGGATTCCGGCAAGCCGGCCTTGACGAGTTCTTGTTTAATCTCCTCGATAGAAGCGCCGTCGAACACAGATGTTGCGATGTGCGTGTTTGTTTCATGAGCCATCCAGCCGATATGAATCTCCATAATCTGTCCCAGATTCATACGTCCGGGCACGCCCAGAGGATTCAGGAGAATATCTATGGATTTGCCATCCGGTAAATAGGGCATATCCTCCTCGGGAACAATCTTAGAGACGACGCCCTTATTCCCGTGGCGGCCGGCCATCTTATCACCTACGGCCAGTTTTCTCTTCTTAGCCACATAGACTTTGACAAGCTGAATCACGCCAGGTGCCAGTTCATCGCCGCGAATGACCTTTTCCGACTCACGAGCGAGTTCCCGCTCGAGAGATGAGATATTCCGCATGCCGGATTCTATAACTTTAAGCGTCTGCTCATTCAACTCTTTGTTGACAACCCATTCCTGGTTCTGAATGATCCGTTCAAAATCGAGATCCTCGAGCAGGGCCTCCGTATATTTTTTCTTCGCCAATAAGACGACTTCATTGGTCTCATCGTCCCGTAATTCGGCACATACCTTTCCTTGCAGCAGCTCTTTCAACTTGTCATTGCGTGTAGCAATAATCTTCGCGATACGCTGGTCATAATCACGTTTGAGTTCATTGATCGTTTGTTTCTCTTTCTCTTTTGTTATACTATCACGATCTTTGCGACTATAGACACGCGTATCAATCACAATACCCTGCATACCCGGTGGTGCTTTAAGCGAGGCATCCCGGACATCACCCGCCTTTTCGCCGAATATGGCACGCAGAAGACGTTCCTCCGGAGACAGCTCGCGTTCTCCTTTCGGCGTTACTTTCCCTACCAGGATATCACCGGGGCCTACTTCAGCGCCCACATGAATAATACCATGCTCATCAAGATTTCGTATGGCATCTTCACTCACATTCGGGATTTCTCGCGTGAGCTCTTCAACCCCGACTTTGGTTTCGCGGACCGGTAATTCAAATTCGGTGATATGAATCGAGGAAAAGGTATCATGTTTACCCAGACGTTCACTGACGACGATCGCATCCTCGAAATTATACCCTTCCCAGGACATAAACGCGGTCAGGATATTGCGTCCCAAGGCTAATTCGCCCTGACTGGTCGCCGGGCCGTCTGCGAGGACCTGACCAGCTTCAACATGATCACCGGTATGTACAATCGGTTTCTGGTTGATGCAGGTTTCCTGATTGGATTTCTTGAATTTAGTCAGATAATAGATATCAGGCGTAATCTCAAAAAGACTTAAATCATCCGTTGCATCGGGCATTACCGTCACTGCGTCAGCTGATACCTGCGTTACTTTACCGGCATGATCGGCAATTATAACAGCCCTGGAATCAACGGCCACCTTGCGTTCCATCCCTGTGCCGACAAAAGGTGCTTCCGTCCGCAATAGAGGCACGGCTTGACGTTGCATGTTGGACCCCATAAGCGCCCGGTTGGCATCGTCGTGTTCTAAGAACGGGATCAGCGCGGCAGATACACCGACAAGTTGTTTTGGCGAAACATCCATATAATTGACTTCATCGGGCGATATCATTTTGATGTCGCCTCTACGCCGTGCTGCAATTTGACCAATCAGGGTCCCATTGTCATCTATTGTTGAATTGGCCTGAGCAATCATAAATTCTTCTTCTTGATCGGCAGACAGATACTCAATGGTATCGGTGACTTTACCACCCTCTATTTTTCGGTACGGCGTTTCGATAAACCCGTAGTCATTGAGCCGAGCATACGTACCCATGTAGGCGATGAGCCCGATATTCGGCCCTTCCGGCGTTTCAATAGGACATATGCGCCCGTAATGGGTATGGTGCACATCACGTACTTCAAAACTGGCGTGCGACCGGTCCAATCCGCCGGGGCCTAGAGAACTGAGTCGGCGTTTATGAGTCAGTTCAGCCAGTGGATTGGTCTGCTCCATAAACTGGGATAGCTGGCTGCTGCCGAAAAAGGCGGCAATGACCGAAGACACCGTCCGGGCGTTGACCAGATCCTGCGGTGTAATCGAATCGACATCATGCAGACTGATCCGCTCACGAATTGTGCGTGCCATACGAGTAAGTCCCAGGCTGAACTGATTGGCCAACAACTCACCCACCGCACGGGTCCGACGATTACCCAGATGATCGATATCGTCCGTATCCCCTTCACCACGCCGCAATTTCAATAAATAGCCTATAATGATGGTGAAATCTTCTGTCGTGAGGATGGTCGTTTCCATCGGAATATCCAGCCCCATGCGTTTGTTGATCCGATGGCGCCCGACAGCCGCGAGATTATATCGCTTAGGATTAAAGAACATGCGATCCATTAACGCCTGCGCGGTCTCCAGATTGGGCGGATCACCGGGACGCAAAAGGCTGTAAATGCGATACAGCGCTTCTTCCGCCGAAGTCGTCTGATCCTTCTTAAAGGTATTCGCCAGGACATCCGGCTCTTTAGTGGGATCCATTTTGACGATTTTGAGTTTGGAAACATTCCCATTTGCAGTCGACAGTTTTTCTATAAGCGCTTCTGTCAGAGGCTCACCGCTATCGGCGATGACTTCACCTGTTTCCCCATCAATAATAGGGATGGCAATACTTCGTCCAAGCAGCTTCTCGCCTTGACTCAGTTTTACATTTTCAAATTCATAGAACAGACGATATATCTGCTCATTCGATTCAAATCCCAGGGCACGCAGCAACAGAGTTACAGGTAGTTTACGTTTCCGGTCGATATGCACGAAGGCCACATCGTTGACATCCAGACTGAACTCGAGCCAGGTGCCATGTTCCGGTATGATACGAGCGGAGTACAGTTGTTTGCCATTGGGATGTGTCTCTTCAGAGAAGAAGACGCCAAATGAACGCTGCAACTGCGATACAATGACTCGCTCCGCGCCATTTATGATGAAGGTACCTTTATCGGTGATAAGCGGTAACTCCCCTAAATAGACGATCTGCTCAATAATATCTTTGACCTTCTTCTCGCCGCCATCCTCTTCTTCCCGAATAACCAGACGCAACTTCGCTTTCAAAGGAATAGCGTAAGTCATACCTCGTTCCTGACACTCACGAATGGTATACTTTGTATCTCCCAGTATATACTCAATAAATTCCAGGGAAAAATTATCATGAATGTCGGTTATCGGAAAGATATCGAGGAATACAGCTTGAAGCCCCCGGTTTATTCGGTCAACAGGGGACAGCTCGGCCTGTAAAAAGGCCCGGAAGGAGTCAATTTGCACTGCCAGCAGATTAGGCATATCAATAACATGCGGCAGTTTGGAATAATCTCGCCGTGTGATCTGAGTTTTATCAATCACGCTGGACTACATCCTTTCGGCAGGAGGGATTAGTGTCACTAAATAATGGAACAACGACCCTGCTTTTTTTGCAGGGGTGTTGCATGATCAGTCACGTGCACCAAAGCTCTGTTTCCTGCCAATCTACTTGAGTTCGACTGTTCCGCCGGCCGCTTCGATTTGTTTCTGAATATCTTCACCTTCTTCTTTTGTCGCATCTTCTTTCAATGACCCCGGGAAGCCATCTACAAATGCTTTAGCTTCCTTCAATCCCAGTCCCGTGATGGTACGGACAACTTTGATAACCTGAATCTTCTTTTCACCGAACCCGGTCAATACGACGTCGAAGGAATCTTTCTCTTCTTCAACGGGCGCATCTCCAGCTGCCGCACCCGGTTCAGCTACAGCCACCGAAGCTGCTGCGGACACACCAAACTTATCTTCGAGTGTTTTGACAAGTTCGTTCAACTCCAGAACGGTGAGTTGTTCAATCTGACCTACGATATCAACCACAGGCATGTGTTATATCCTCCATTATACTGGCTTTGTTCCCCTATAGAACCCAGCTTCATTAAACATTCATACACGGTTGTTTACAATTATGATATGTATACAATCTATTCAACGCCGCCATCTCCTGACCCTTCCGATTCTTTCTTCCGGGCGACAGCGGCCAATACACGGACCATATTTCCTAATACACCGGATAACGAGAAAACCAAGCCATGTATCGGCGCTGCAATCGCACCGACGGCTCTGGCTAACAATTCTTCACGTGAAGGTAATTTGGACATCGCCTCTATCTGTGACACGTCAATCAGTGCACCAGACAGCAGTCCCCCCTTAATGCGGGGACGGTCTTCATGGGTTTTCCCAAAATCCGTAAGGATTTTCGCAGGGGTTACCGGATCATCCGATATAACTAATGCAGTCGGTCCATCCAGATGTTCACCCAGATCAGGCAGGCCGGCATTTTTAACAGCAAAACGCGTAAGCGTATTTTTGATTACCTGGCATTCTACAGATTCCGCACGAAACCGACTCCGTAAATCCGTTAACGCCTCCACATTCAGGCCGGTCAGATCCGTCAGATAAATGGTCTCTGCGTCTTTCAGCCGGCTTGTCAGATCCTTAACGATCTGCTCTTTCACCGCTCGCGGCTGAGGCATAATGATAAAACTCCTTTCCAACCTCGGCATGACGCCGTCAACTCATCTGTTTTCACCCTCGGACGCTACATGTCTATCGTAGCTGACTGACGGTCGACCGGTACCCCCGGCCCCATCACAGATGAAATGGTTATGCTCTTCACGAATTGCCCTTTAGCCGACGAGGGTTTGGCTCGAAGGATCGTGTCGATAAAGGTAGACGTGTTTTCCAAAAGCTGTTGATTCGAGAAGGAAACTTTCCCTACCGGGCCATGCAGATTACCGTTACGGTCTACGCGATATTCAATCCGACCGGCTTTCACCTCCCGGACGGCCGGTCCCACATCGAACGTCACCGTACCGCTCTTCGGATTGGGCATCAGACCACGCGGTCCCAGGACACGCCCTAATTTACCCACGTCTTTCATAATATCGGGTGTGGCGATTATTACATCAAAATCAATCCACCCTTTTTGAATTTGCTCAATATATTCATCGGCTCCTACATAATCTGCACCTGCTTCCTGAGCGTCTTTCTGAGCTTCGCCACGCGTAAGGACCAGAACTTTAATTTCCTTACCGGTTCCATGAGGTAAAGATATTGCCCCGCGTATCATCTGATCAGCATGCCGCGGATCTACATTGAGCCGCATGGCGACCTCAACCGTCTCATCAAATTTGGCTGCTGCCGTTTCTTTGACCAAGTCCACAGCGTCCTGCACCGGATATTCTTTATCTGTGCCGATTTTCTCTTTCGCTGCGAGATAGCGTTTTCCTTTTTTCATTAAATGTATCTCCTCCGGTTCATAATCACCCTTCAATTTCAATACCCATACTGCGCGCTGTGCCTTCAATCATTCTCATGGCATTTTCTGTATTGGCAGCATTCAAATCCGGCATTTTAAGTTCGGCGATCTGTCGCACCTGATCGCGGGTCACCTTACCCACCTTATTGCGATTTGGTTCACCCGAGGCTTTCGCCAGGCCGGCCTCTCGCTTGAGCAAAACAGCTGCAGGAGGCGTTTTCGTAATAAACGAAAAACTTCTATCGGCATATACCGTAACCACGACAGGGATGATGATGCCATTCTGGTCCTGAGTCTTGGCATTGAACGCCTTACAGAATTCCATGGGGTTGACCCCATGCTGGCCGAGTGCCGAACCCACCGGAGGAGCCGGGTTGGCCTGTCCTCCCGGAACCTGAATCTTGATAATGGTCGTTACTTTCTTAGCCACACGATCCTCCTTATAGCGTGACGTGAGCCACTTGTAGAAAATCTAATTCTACGGGCGTCGCACGCCCAAAAATACTGACCATGACTTTAAGTTTCTGACGGTCCGGATGCACCTCTTCGACCACACCTGTAAAATCAGTAAACGGTCCATCGGTGACTTTGACCTGATCGCCGGTCGTATAGGGAACTTCCAGATCCTTACCTTCTCCCTTACCTTTTTCACTACGATTTAGAATCCGATTCAGTTCATTCTCCCGCAAGGGCTGAGGCCTGGTGCCACTACCGACAAAATGCGTCACACCGGGGGCGTTTGTCACCATATGCCAGGAATCGCGATCCATCTCCATTTCGATAATGATATAGCTTGGAAACAACTTTCGAACAGATAAGGTCTTTTTGCCCTGCTTCATCTCCATAATTTCTTCGGTAGGAACGAGGATCTCACCAATCTTTTCCTCCAATCCATGGCTGACTTTCAACTTCTCCAGGTGAATCTTTACTTTATTTTCATGACCGGAATAGGTATGAAGTACATACCAGCGCATTGCCATGACAAACCCCTCGTCTCTTCCTGAAATCAGGCTCCAAGTAAACGGCTTAGCAGCGCAGAAAGCATGAAGTCGATGAAACCTACAAAAACAGCAAGTATAATTGTAAGGACTATGACAACCGTGGTCGAGCCAGTCAATTCGCTCTGACTCGGCCAGTTTACCTTAGTAAGTTCCGCCTTCACTTCTCGAAGAAAATCGATTGCACGTTCATACATATCGACTACCACCTGCTCCCAGATCTAGCGCTGCCTCTACCAACTGCCAGCTATTTTGAAACTATGGCTGACTTACAGACTCTCAATAATTATAATCAAACCGGAACTTTTCATAAAAAGGCAGGCCAGGGGATTCGAAACTCAACCTTCGAATTTGGAGTCCGTGCTCTACCAATGTTGAGCTACTGGCCTGCATCCATATATTCAACATATATTCCAGGTATAATCATAGTTTCCTTTGATACCGGTGTTTTACTCTGGTACCGGCATAGGATGTCTACAGGTTATTCGGTGACTTCTATAACGACACCGGCACCC
>CAJXCW010000028.1 GCA_913051705.1 uncultured bacterium | reverse complement strand
GACTGCCAATCTGATCATGGTGTCCAGATCCGACTCTTTGTTAAGAACCGCATTAATCTGGTCCAGAAGTGTCAATTCACGGTTGAGGTTTGCCAGCTCCTCAATGCGCATTCGGGCTTCCTCATAAAGGCTGATATTCTCAAAAGCCACGGCAATCTACCCTGTCAGAAATCCCAGAATCTGCTGGTCTTCTTCAGAAAAAGCGTTGATGACCGTATCTTCAACATTCAACACACCAAGTACCCGGTCTCCGATCATCAGCGGCAAAGCCAGCTCCAACCGATTGGGGTTATTACCGGGATCAATGTTCCCGCGATAGCGGTCATCCTTTAAAATATCGGGTACCAGCACTGGCTCGCCATGCAATGCCGCCACCCCGTCACATAGTCTCCAATTTTGAACGTCCCTCCCTTCGCAACAGATCTATAAGTGACTATTCCATCGCGTCTGGGGCCTGCAGCGCCCAGAAACTTGAGGAAATCACCCTCACGGGATAAAATCATGGTCTCCTTATAGTACAGATCTTTTTGAATACGTCGAACGACCATCTCAACCAACTCGGGTAGCTCGCGGATAACAGCGATATCTGCACCTATTTCGTAGGCGACTTGTAATCGTTCAGCAAGGGAAGGGACTTGACACGCTGGGCCCTTGGAATTTTGCTGTGGTGGGCTTCCGGAATGGTCAGTAGGCACTGTTCTACTCTCCAAAATCGCAAAGAGGGCGACCGGATTTAAGCAAGTGAGAAAACAATGCGATTCTTAACAGGGGGGAGGGTTGAGAATCGGATACTTAATTCAGACGTTTCTCGTTCTGGTTCAATCTCCTTAACAGAAACTCTGGCAATCAGTATAAGAAGAATTGAAAAGAGAGCTAATAAAAAATAATCAGATGTTTTACATATAGCAACAAATTTAATTACCGCCACGGGATCAGCACCCCAACTTCATCTCCAATCGTCTCCAGGCTGTTCTGATGCGATTCTCCAAGCGGGATACCCAGGGCATTGTATTCGCACTCGCGTTCGTATTCGGGACCGCCGGGTAAATTAGCCTTATCGTAACCCGGTAACGGTTGGAGCGCGGCGATGAGGTCTGTTGTGCGATCAACTTCGGTTTTGAAATCGGTCGGATCAACGAAAGCGGCAGGATCCAACACCCACAGAAAAGCTCCGTAATATGCGTTGGAGTATTCACGTTCACTGTCTCGGAATTCCTGACGCATCATATCGCCAAGGGCGGCGGAGAGGAAATCACAGGCCGCCCTCAAGCCAAAACTACGGAATACTACTGCCGGCATCTGACTGAATATGGATTGAAATCGGTCGGACGTCACATCCCATTCATCCATCACACTCGAGCAGATATCTGCAATCACAGGATAGCCTTCTTTCGCTGGGAATCCGATACTAAGAGGACAATTATCGAGCGGATAATGCGCCCAGGCGCTTGTATTCGGATCTTCCGGCATGCGGGCCAGGAGGCCGGAAACACAGAAACAGATCAACCCTTCCTTCACGGCCAGTCGCACATATTTTCCTGCGCTGCCGAAATGGCCATGATGCCGGGTGACAGCCATACTTAATTCAGACTTTTTCGCTTTTTCAATCGCTATTATCGTCGCTAGGTGAGTCGTTAGATGTCCCAGGCCGCCATCCCCATCTATCATGGTAATAATGGGCGTATCTTTGATGATTTTTTGCACCGGCATTGGATTGAACCCTCGCGTCGTAAATACTCTGGAATAGCCAGGTAACGTGTTGGTACCGTGACTGAAGACCCCACGTAAGTCCGTATCCACCATTAATTCGGCAATGATATCCGCATCAGCCTGAGGCACCTCGACCTTCTGTAATACATTGGACACAAACCGACGTAGATCATCCGGCATCACACGAATAAATCGAGTTGGAGGGGCGTTCATGAAAAGCTCCTGGGGTAAAACAAATACAAAGGCGAAAAGATGAAAGGACGAAAGGATGAAAGGACGAAAGGATGAAAGGACATAATTTGAACGGCATAATGTATATAGTTCTTAACTTCCGGTCCATATCTTTTGTGATACAGATCCGGCTTGACACTTCCATTAAAACAACCTAATTTTTAAGAGATCTGATGACCAATCCGATCACCATTTTACTTGCATGGTCTGCTTTTGACCTTTTCAATCACCAAATCACCAAATCACCATTCATAATGCCCCTCCCCGCCCGATATGCTAAAGTTAAAGCCTTTGTGACGGTCCTATTCGTCCTCCTGCTCGGGACGCCTTATTATCTGGTCCGGGTATATACGTCCTCTGAAAGTCCCGTCCCATCCGACCGGTATGGGTTTTATTTATCGGATGTCACCGAACAGATGCAGGTCGATTTCGTCCATCAAAAACCGCGGTTCGATCCGAAGTTGAATAACATCATGCCTCATATCGCGGCACTCGGCGCCTCTGTGGCGATCACGGATGTGGACAACGACGGTTGGCAGGATATTTATGTCACCAGCAGTCGCCAGGGTACGGCGAATGCGTTATATATCAACCGGCAGAACGGTACCTTTGAAAATATAGCTGATTCTATCGGTCTGGCCGCCGTTAACGAACCGGGCACCGGCGTTTCCATGGGATCGATCTGGGGAGATTATGATAACGACGGATATGAAGATGTGTTTATATATAAATGGGGGTTCCAGCGACTCTTTCATAATAATGGGGACCGGACCTTTACCGATGTTACCGAAGCCTCGGGCCTAGGCCGATGGATGAATGCCACATGCGCCGTCTGGTTGGATGCCGATCGGGATGGCCTTCTTGACCTGTATATCGGCGGGTATTTTTCCGAGGCGCATAATCTATGGCAGGTCACCACCACGCGTATTATGCAGGAAAGTTTTGAATACGCGGAGAACGGCGGACATAATTATCTGTTTCTGAACAGGGGTGGTGGACGTTTTGAAGACATGACCCAGGCTTATCAGGCTGACTGTACCCGGTGGACCATGTCAGTCGGTGCGGTGGATCTCAACGGGGATGGCTGGCAGGATCTGTATCTGGCTAATGACTATGGTCCAGAGGTACTATTAATCAACCAGAAAGGCCAACGGTTTGAGCAGCAGGTCGGTACGACGTTGGAAGAAACCTCGAAAAGCGGTATGAACGTCGCGTTCGGTGACCTGTTCAACGACGGGAAACATGATGTATATATCACCAACATATCCAAACGCGGATATTTATTTCAGGGTAATAACCTGCGCCGCAATCTGTTGGACGAAACCGGTCAGATGCTCAACATCGCCGATGGAGAAACATCGGATGCGGGATGGGCTTGGGGCGCGCAGTTCGGTGATCTCAACAACGACGGCCATACGGATCTATTCGTAACCAACGGATTTGTCTCCGCCGATCCGGACGAAGACTACTGGTATGAAATGTCCAGGGTAGCGATGGGTAATAACAACATTTTCCAGGATGTTGAAAACTGGGCGCTGATGGGCAATCAGAGCCTCTCGGGTTATGAACGTTCCCGGTTATACCTCAACGACGGCGCCGGCCGTATGTTTGATGTGGCGGAAGCGGTCGGGATCACAGATCGTTATGATGGCCGGGGAGTCGCATTCGTTGATCTGATGAATCGCGGGGTGCTGGACCTTGTCGTCGCCAGTCAGAACGCCCCATTGAAAATCTATAAAAACACCCTCACGACAGACCATGCCTGGGTGGCGTTTGAACTCGTGGGGGTCGACAGCAACGCACGCGCTGTGGGCGCCGAGGTATGCGTCTATTGGAACGGCCAGCAACAAGTTCAAGTGGTCACCGGCGGTAGCGGTTTCGCCAGCCAGAGTCAACGACGGTTGCATTTCGGTCTGGGGGATTCACCACAGCTTGACCGGGTCGAAATCCGCTGGCCGAATGGAAAAACGCAGGCGTTAAAGGGGCTTGCGTTGAATACACTTCATAGAATCACAGAAGCTACTAATCGGTGAGCCGACGAAACGACGAAGCTACGAAACGATTTTTTCTTTTTGATTCGTAGCTTCGTCGTTTCGTAGCTTTCCTACCTTTAATAAATTATACCATGAGTGATTTCAATACCGCAGCCACTAAACCAACGCAAGCAAAACGACCGTTCCAGATCGATCCGCGGTATCTGTCTTCGGGATTGATTACCCTGATCCTGATTCTTGGGCAGGTCTATGTCGGTTTCCTGCATGACCTGTCTCAACCGCTTACGGCGATCGGCATCGCGCTTATTGTTGAACTTACCCTCGGACGTTTGCTCCTCGGGGTATGGGTAAATCCCGCGAGTGCCTATATCACCGGCATCAGTTGCGGGATTCTGCTGCGATCCTTATTTATGTGGCCCTATGCCATTGCCGCTGCGCTCTCCATCATGTCGAAAAATGTACTACGGTTTAAAGGGCGGCACATCTGGAATCCTTCTAATTTCGGTCTTTGTGTTGTGCTCTTTACCGCCCCCGAAGCAGTCGCCTCGTTAAGCGAGCAATGGGGCAACGATCTCTGGGCGATGGGAATCATCTGGGTGCTGGGATCTCTGGTTCTAATACGGGCCAAACGGTTTCATGTGGCCTTTACCTATGCCGCCTCATTTATCGCCTTTTCCCTGATCCGGGCCTGGATTACCGGCAACCCCTTTCTTTCAGAGGTCGCACCCATTACCGGCCCCATGTATCAACTGATGACCTTTTTTATGATCACCGACCCGGCTACGTCTGTCAGCAGTCGAAACGGGCGTATCCTGGTCGCCTTTCTGATTGCGTTGACGGAGATGATCTTACGGTTGCTGGAAGTGGTTAATGCCCCGCTGTTTGCTTTGTTCCTGATCGGACCGGCGGCTATGGTAGTGGATTTGTATGTAGGGCGCGGCAGGCGGTAGGCGGGCAGAAAGAATATGTTGATTTGTTGATTGAAAAAACTGAAACAAGTTAACCCCGGAGAGCTTGCATCGTGTCCGCAGGACACATGCCATCAGTCAACTGGACAGGGCGGTAGGCAGTAAGCGGCAGGCATTTCAATCACCAAATCACCAAATCACCAAATTGGGTAGGGTGGCAGTCGGAGGTCGGCCGGTTGACAATAGATTGCCGTTTATTCCACAGGGTCCGGCTCGAAATCTATAAATTTCGGCTTTGTATAGGGGAGATGGGTTCTGCCGCGTACCAGAATCTGTTCGGCGTTTCCACCGCCCCATTCGGTGTACGCCCGGGCATTTGCATAGTGGCACACATACGCCCGGCGAAAACGGTCCTTTGACTCGTTACGGCGTGAACGGTGCAGTAGATGGCCGTGGAAGAAAACGACTTCACCGGCTTTCGCGGAGCCCAGAATCTCCCGATCGTTATCAACGCCCTGCACTTCGGTCAGACCTTCCTTAAAATCCTCCGTATTTTCCGGCTGTTCGATATCCTTATAAATGGGTTCGTGGTTGGAACCCGGAATAAATCCCATACACCCGTTTTCTTCATCTGCATCATCAATAGCAATCCAGGCGCCACATAAAGTATCCGGCGCTGTTTTAATGTAATGGGAATCCTGGTGATACGCCTGCCCCGGCTGCCCCGGCGGTTTCAGGAACAACATCGATTGCATGGCCATCACATCGGGGCCGATAAGCACCTCAAGGACATCCAGAACCCGCGCGTGCAATAAAAATCGTTCATGGATTTCCAGATGTTTATGAAATTGGATGAAACGGAAATACTTGTCTTCCATCTCCTGAGGGGTAGTACCGTCCGTTTGGTGTTGCGCATCGACGTGACTCAGGTCTATCTTATTGCACGCCAGGTCCATGCTATGCCGATCCAGTTCGGCTAATTCCTCCTCATTGATCAGATCAGCGACCCTAAGATAGCCGTTCTGTCCGAAGAAACGACGCTGTTCGATGCTGACCTGGTATTTTTCTCGCATACATTATCCCGTGTAATTATGATTTATGATTTATAATGGCTTATTCTCTTTTTAAATCACCAAGTATCTGCTGCGAAGCCAGTTTGCCGGGGCCGCCGATCACACAACCCCCCGGATGGGTTCCGGAACCACACTGATAATACCCCTTAATAGGCGTGCGATATTGATTCCATCCCGGCGCCGGTCGGAAGAAATACATCTGGGGAGCAAGGAACTCGCCGGCAAAAATGTTGCCTTCACTCAACCCCACCGTCCGTTCAATATCCAGGGGCGTGACCACCTCACGATGAAGGATCAGATCACTGAAATTTGGGAAAAAGGATTCCATGGTCTTCTGCACCGTATCACCCAGATTGTCCCTTTCAATGTCCCATGTGCTATCCTTCAGCTTGTACGGGCAATACTGTACAAAACAGGACATGACATGTTTACCCGGCGGCGTCATATCCGGGTCCAGTGTGGATTGGATGCAGGCATCGATATAGGGACGTCGGCTGAAATCGCCGTACTTGGCTTCATCGAACGCCCGCTCAATATAATCTATTGAAGGACCGATATTGAGAAAGCCGCGATAGATATCTTTCCGTCCGGGTAAAGCCGGATATTCCGGTAAATCATCCAGGGCGAAGTTGACCTTGGCCGAAACGCCCTGAAACTTATAGTTCCGGATGCCATCCACCAGGTCCGTGGGCAGTTCACGGGGTTCGACCAGCTGCAGAAAGGTACGGCGAGGATCAAGGGCGCTGACTACGATATCCGCATAGATTTCATCCCCGTTTTCCAAAGCGACTCCAATGGCTTCTCCATTCTTTGTGATGACGTTTGATACCCCCGCATTCAGGGTAATCTCGGCGCCGAAGGACCGGGCGGACCGAGCCAGGACCTGCGTGAATCCGCCGTTGCCGCCCTTATGAAAACCCCAGTCTCCAAAGGCGCCGTCCACCTCCCCCATCTTGTGGAACAACAACACCAGACCGGAACCTTGCGAACGAGGTCCTACCTTGCTGCCGATAATACTGCTGGAAGAAAACAGCCCTTTGATGATATCTGACTCAAAATAGTCGTCCAGAATTTCCGCTGCGCTGCCGGTGAGAAAACGGGTCAGCATGTGCAATGTTTTCGGTTCGAGACCACGTAAATGGCTTCCTACCGCAGCCAACCTGGCGACCTCTTCCGGTTCTTCGCTGACCAGATTCGGTGGAATCTGGTCGAATAAGGGTTTCACCGCCTGGCAGACCTTATTAACCATGGTTTTGTAATCGTCATAGGCTTCGGCGTCTTTTTTGGAATGCCGGGCGATGGCGTGGTAGTTGGCATGGTGATCGGTGCCCAGATAGAGGTGATCGCCGTTTTCCATAGGGGCGAGTGTGGTGGGCATGTTGAGGACCATCAGGCCATGCTTTACCAGATCCAGATCCTGTATAATATCCGGCCTTAGTAAACTCAGGGCATACGAAAACGTGGTAAAATTGAAGCCGGGATACAATTCCTCAGTGATGGCGGCGCCGCCGACCAGATGGCGGCGTTCTATAATCAGGGTTTTGAGGCCGCCTTTTGCTAAATAAGCGCCGTTCACCAGGCCGTTATGTCCCCCACCTATGATGAGGGCATCATATTTTTTCTCAGTCGTTGGCATAGCATGACCTTCGGTTCATTAAATGTGTTCGGTTTTTCGTGCAGGATTGAAGAACGGCATTTTGACGACCTTTGCCCTGACAGCCCGAGGTCGATTGTTGATGATCAGTTCCACCAGAACTTCCGTACCGAGCGCTGCCATGGCCGGTTCAACTTTTGCCATGGCAATATGCTTTTTTAAAATGGTCGAAAACATAAAGCTGGTGGTATGGCCGATCCATACCCGGTCGTCGTTGTAAACGGACATGGCCTCTTCGATCGGCGTATGATCCTTAGGGGCGATCATGCCCAGATCATTGTACATTTTTTCATAGGATTGCCAGTCCACTTCCAGGCCGACCAGTTTCCACCGGGATGACTTTTCCGCTATTTCCTTTTCTATGGCCTGTCGGCCGATAAAGGCCCGGTCATCCTTTTTGAGCTTGCGGAACATCCAACCGAACCCGAGTTCAATGGGGCTGGAGCGCTGCTCGTCTGTCCAGGCGTGCCGTGCTGTGCGGTATTCGATATCAATAAGGGCCAGACCGGCATCAATACGGGCCATATGGAGGACCTTCTGGCCGAAGGGCGTGATGTTGTATCCGTCGCCGGCTTCCATGATGGCATCCCAGATTGTGACGGCATCCTCCTCGCCGACCCAGACCTCGTAGCCGAGATCTCCGGTATAGCCTGTACGGGAGACAATGACGGACTTTTCCGCTATTTTCGTCCGGATAAGATCGAAATACTTGAGTTTGCGGACGGCTTCGCTCAGTTGTCCGAGAACGTCCAGGGCGTGCGGCCCTTGCAGGGCCAGAATACCGTATTCCTCTGAGATGTCCGTAATCGTGACCTTATCATATCCAATTAAATGGCTGAAATAGCCAAGGTTAGGTTCAGCAGCGGTAAGCCAGTATTCATCTTCCGTGATATGAAGGGCCACGCCATCTTCTAATATCCATCCCTTGTCGTTACACCAGATCGTGTACTGAGCATGACCGGGCGGACAAATACGTATATCCCGAGCTAAAACACCGCTTAAAAACTTAGTAGCGTCGGGGCCTTTAACACGGTATTTGAAAAGGGGTGAGGTATCGAACAGGCCGACACTATTACGGATGGCGTAATATTCAAAGGGGTCGGAGTACTGATATTTCTGAGCGACCAGATAACCCGCCCAATGTTCCCAGAGCATCGTCTGGTTGAGAGGCCCTGTTCGCGGATAAAACGGGGTTGTTTTGACCATGAACGTTTCTTAATATGGTTAATCGACGCCACTCAGGGTGACGGCTTACAAGACACACCGACCTGATGGATGACTGAAGTATGACCGGATCATGGTTCCTGTTTGCGTAATCACCGATGATATATATTAATGCGGGTTATGGAGAAAGACAAGAGCGGATTACTGAGGCTGTCTATGAAAAGCTCACTTTTTATCTCTACATGTTTTGGTTGTCATCTTCGCGAAGGCGGGGATCCATTCTATTATAGATGTCCAATTTTCCGATCGATCGGAAAATTCAGTTTGATCTCCCTTACAACCTTTAATCTGCACGCTTATGCACCGCTGCATTCACATCAATGAAAAATATAACAGACACAAGTTGTTATATTACAGCGAATCAAAATATGATAACTTGCGACCTGCCATGTGATCTGTATCTTTTTTATTAATGATAGCCGTTATTAAATGGAAGATAATTAAACACGAGGCACTCAGCCAATGAAGAATGATAAGGCGAAAAGTGCAACTCCTAACTACGTTTTTTTAAAAATCGCACTCATAGCGAACTCTAACAACGAAGACACCACCAAAGGCCACAATCATACCACCATTTGAGGAAATAAGTCAATGAAACTCAGGGGTTATGAGATATTGCATTGCGACGCACGCTTATGAGTGCCCAATTAGCATTGAAAAGTCACGCCTATTGTGTCGAGTCCGCCGGATTTTGCATCCTGCGACAGCAATTGGCGCCCGGCGAGATTACCGTGTATTTTGATTCGTCGATGACGGGCAACGCCTGAATGTTGGCATGGTAGCATCGGGAAAACGGTTTTCAGCGAATTTCCAAAGGGCCGTCAGCATAGTGCTAAGCTCAAGAAGGAGGAGGAATAAACATGAGGGTTGAGGAAGAGTACTCGAATGTCCTGCAGAACATTGAGTCAGCTATTGTAACAGTATACGATAGCAGTCCCGAACTCGTGGACCGCGATGTCCTTTCGGCCATTGAGTCCCTTGATACGCGCCTACGAACGCGAGAGGAGAAATCGCGATGGCGTCACGGTGACGCCGTCTGGCCGAGCACGAGCCGTATATGAACAATGTCGTCGTATGTGTGAGTGGCGGCTCGGCCGACAGTCCTTGAACAAAGGCGAATCCGATAGCGACAGCGACCATCCGTTACCGGGCGAACTGTCAGTACCTGAGTTGATGCTCTGTCTCAAGCGGCTTCGCAAGTCTATGCGCGTGTGGCACAAAAAAGGGGGACGCCAAGAGTATCTCATATATGTTCGTGGGTTCATTAGCCGATGCAAACTCGAGGCTATGAATATATCCTGAATAGAAATAAAAATGACAAAGTCAGATCAATTCAGCTTCAGCGGTGATTCAGTGGCCAGTGCTTAAAACAATGTCCTGGTCCCTGTGCTTTTTGAACCCTGGGCCATCAGCCTCATTGAGGAACAGGGCCCGTGGGAGGGTCGCCGGGTTCTGGATCTGGCTACGGGCACGGGCATCGTAGCCCAACTGCTGGCGCAGCGGGTCGGCTCTGAAGGCAAAGAACGTGGCGGTCAGGCGCGAGGAGCAGATACTGATCTTCAGTGACGGGGTGAGCCATGCCGTCGAGTCCGCCTATGCGACGCCTATCGGTCCCAAACTCCGTGGATTGTCTGACGAGAAACAGGCCTCGTTTCGGCAAGCAATGACCGATCAGCTTAATGTAATAAGTAAGGATGGCAAAATGATGGGATGCATGGTTTCAAACATCGTATCCGCCGAGAAACCGGCGTAAACGGGTGATCGGGGACGAAACCAAAAATCACAAACTACGAAGCTACGAAACTACAGGATAAACACATGCCCGAAATCCGCAATCCAAAATCACGCAGTGTTCAATGCGTTCCGAAAGGGAACCATCCATCCGAAATCCGCAATCCATTCAGCCTCTGGGCGTTCGGCGATTGCCACGTAGGGAGTGATCTAAAACATGGCCGTGAAAGTCTATCCGATGTCCTGCGCATGTCGGAGCAAGGTGGAGAGCAGGGCGGTCCGGCGTTCGATTGGGACATTGCCGTCGATATCGGGGATATGTCGGGAGGACAGGATGTCCCCGAAGATGAAGAAGGGATTGAGGTGGTCCGTCAATTCGAAGCGTTGAAACATCATCCACGGGAAGCGATATATAACATCTGCGGTAATCACGACCGGAGCGGGTTGGATGAACCGCCGGCCTGGTGGTGGCGCAAATGGATTGACCCTACCGGCGAACATACCAGTCATTCCCGCGTGGATGCAAACAGACGGCCCTATCCCATCGAGGGCACCTGGGAGCGCTATAGTTTTCGTGTGGGGAACATCCTGTTTTTATTGATGAGCGATATTAATGAGGCCAGTCAAAAGATCGGACGAGGTGATCTCGGCGGGAATCCGGGCGGCGTGGTGACCGGGGAGACCTTCGCATGGTGGAAGCAGATGGTGGAATCCCATCCTGAGGATATCATTATCTCCGCCCATCACTATATGGTGAAAGATACGACGGTCGCTTCGGGAGAGTGGGAAGGCATCTTTAAAGATGATGAAGGGAATTGGATTAACGGGTATCATGGCTATAAACCTTTAGGTGCACCTAAAGGGGCGTCCTATCTTTATTTCGTCGACGGAAAACCGGATGCGCAGGCTTTTGAAACATATCTTTCTGAGCATCCCGGCGCCGTAGATCTCTGGTTCGGGGGACATACGCACACCAACCCGGATGACACCTGCGGCGGTAAATCACATATTGAAACGAAGTGGGGCGTCCATTTTATCAACGTAGCGTCTATATCCAAATATCACGGTTCGCTCAATATCTCCCAGAGCCGGCATCTGACCTTCAAACCGGGTTCGAATGAGGTGCGTGTGCGATGTTATCAACATAGGGACGATTACGCACCGCAAGGATGGTACGACAAGGCTGAAAGGACATTGACCCTGCCCCGACCGTTTGAATGGAAATCCCCATGATCTTTATGGGTTTACTCGATATTTCTTTACCCCCTCCGGATTCAACTCAACTCCTAACCCCGGTCGATCGGGGACTTTGATTCGCCCGTTGACAATCTGCTCCGATGGGAGGAGCAGGTCATGCCGCCAGGGGACTTCACCCCACGCATATTCCAAAATCAGAAATTCAGGATGGGTGGCCATCGCCTGTACGCCGGATGCGATCGTGACCGGTCCAAACGGACCATGGGGCGCTGTTGGTATATTTCTCGCCTCCGCCATGGCAGCGACCTTTTTCAACTCGGATATACCGCCTACGATCGTGACGTCCGGCATAATGATGTCCATCAGGTACTGATCAAGCACAGGCCAGAATCCTTCCCGGTACATTAGATTTTCGCCCCCTGCAAGCGGTACGTCTATATGGTTTTTTATCATGAGATACCCTTCAGCATCTTTATCAGGAACCGGCTCTTCATACCAGTACAGGTTGAGATCTCTGAGTGCATCAAACACCTCACAGCCGCCGCGCCCTGTAAAATGGCTATGGCAATCAATCAGCAGGGCTACATCAGAGCCTATGGCTTCGCGCACCGCCTCCATACAAGCGATACCATCCCTGGCATCCTGGGCCCGTTCTATACCGCCTGGCATCCCATCGAACGGCGCCAGTTTTATGGCATCGAACCCATCCGCTACAGCTGCCGCTGCATGACGGGCAAATCCTGAGGGAGTACGGTCCGTGGTCGCTCTGTTGATGTTGGCATAGAGGTGGATTTCATTACGACATTTTCCGCCAAGCAGAGCAGCAACGGACACGCCCAGTGATTTACCCAGAATATCCCATAATGCCTGATCCAGCGCACTCAGTGCCAGCACCGTCGCCCGATCCACCGGCTCAGGTTTGAAATCAGCCATAATATGCTCAATTCGTCGTGGATCACGCCCTATAAGCTGTTCTTCAAGGTCACGCAGGATCTGTATACTGCCCGTCCTCGAACCTGATGGATTTAACTCCCCAAGCCCCTGTATTCCGTCATCCGTATTCACCAGCACAAACGTCCAATCCCCACGATGGTTGACATGCACACTACACGTGTCGATCCCTGTAATTGTCACCACTCATTCTCCCTTGACTGATTGACTGATTGAAAACCTGCCACCGCCCCCACTCTACAATCTCTCATTGATTACCGCAACGGGTTTATGTATTTTGATAAGCCAAAACAAAATCACAATCCGGACGCAAACTCTTATACTCGGGAAACATCATGGTAGAAGGCACAGAAGTTCTCTCAAACATAGGCGCTGTAGCTGCCGGTCCGCCCGGTGCGGCCAAGATAGGCGCAAAAATACTTTCGGATGGTGGTAACGCCATGGATGCAGCTGCTGCGACTTGCCTCGCCTGCTGTATGCTGCATCCTGTTGCCACAGGGCTGGGCGGTTACATCCTTGCAGCTGTTGTGCTTGAGGCGAAGACAGGAAAAGTATGGTCGCTCGATGCCAATTCTCCAGCGCCATCTGCTGCCCATGAGCAGATGTACGATATCCTGCCCATGCGGGAGCATCCGAAGGGTATCAACGAAAATGAATATCTGTGCAGCGTTCGTGATAATGCAAATATTCACGGTCCGTTATCTGTAGCGATCCCTGGCCAGATGGCTGGCATGGGGATGCTCTGGGAGCGATGGGGACAACTCAAGTGGGAGGCTATCATTGAACCCTCGCTGACCCTGGTCGAAGAAGGGTTTCCTTATGACACCCAGCTCGCGAATTCCATTAGGGTTAATGAAGCTATTATTCAGCACTATAAATCCACCGCTCAATACCTAATGCCGGAGGGTAAAATACCGGCGGCGAACGATATCTGGCATATCCCGCATATGAGTAAGACACTGAGGCGACTGGCGGCAGAAGGCTGGCGAGACTTCTACTCAGGAGAACTGGGACGAAAAATAGCCGACGCCGTCCAGTCAGGGGGCGGTATCCTGACCAGGAAGGATATGGCGTCCTATGAACCTCGGATAACAGAACCATATACCACAACCTATCGCCATGCCGAGATTTTCGGTCCCATTTTGCCCAATGGCTGTATCTCCAGCATGCAGATTTTGAATATGCTGGATTGTTTTGATATGCCGCCGGATAATACGATCGAATACTGGCATCTGTGGGCGGAAGTATTGAAGCTGGCCTGGCGGGATCGGCTTACCTATGCAGGGGATCCTGATTTTGTAGAGGTCCCTGTCGAGCGGCTGTTAAGCAAGGCCTACGCAGCCGGGCGCGTTGAGACCATTAAACAGTTCCCGAACGATGTGGATCGCCGCATCCCGCCGTTTGAAGGAGATTCACGGATCGGGACATTGCATGTCTCCACTGCAGATATAGAGGGCAATATCGTCACGGCGACCATCACCCAGGGCGGAGGATTTGGATCGTTTTTCACCGCTCCCGATACGGCGATCCTTCTTGGCCACGGCATGTCCCGATTGGACCCAAGACCCGGCCGTGCCAATTCCGTGGCGGCAGGTAAACGACCACTTAACAATGTCGCCCCCATCATATCCCGGTTGCCGGATCGGGATATCGCGACGGGGATGCCCGGCGGCAGACGGATTATCAGTGTAGGCGCGCAACTGGCGCAACGGATGATTGATTTTGGCGCCTCACCCTATGAAGCGGCATCGGCCCCGCGTATGCATGTCCAGACGCATGAACCGATAGAAGTGAAAGGGCTGAGTCAGCACGTGATGGACGAAATGAAGGCTCTCGGTCATGAGGTGATGCCGGTTGAGTCCATAGGTCAGGCCGCCCATTGTGCGGAGTTTTTGCATGCAGAAAAACAGGTGCGAGCCGGGGGCAACTGGTGGGCAGCGGGAGTTTAGATATTGCGGATTGCAGATTGCGGAATTCGGATGGATGGTTCCCTATGGGAACGCATCGAGCACTGCGTGGTTGTAAAAGGAGTGGCAAACTATGAGTACAGATAAAGTGGCAGTCATAACAGGCGCAGGACGTGGCATGGGAGCGGCTATCGCGAGAGAATTGGCCGGCAATGGATATGCGGTAGCCGTTATGTCCCCTTCAGGGGCTGCGGAAGCATTAGGTAAGGAATTGGGCGGGATCGGGATGACCGGATCGGTGACCAGTCAGGCAGACCTGCAGACCCTGATTGATAAAACCATGGATACCCATGGTCGGATAGATGGGGTTGTCAACAGTACAGGGCATCCGCCCAAAGGCGACCTCCTTGACATTCCAGACGAAGATTGGCATGCCGGCCTGGACATCAATTTTCTGAATGTGGTACGTATTTTACGGATCGTTACGCCTATCATGCAACAGCAGGGCGGCGGGTCGGTTGTAAATATCTCTACCTACGCTGCCTTTGAGCCCGAAATCCATTTTCCTGTATCCACACCGGTCCGCGCTGCCCTGGCCGCCTTTACGAAAATATATGCCGATAAATATGCGCGGGATAATATCCGGATGAACAACATCCTGCCCGGATTCATAGACAGCCTGCCAGAGGTAGAGATGTTTAAAAAACGCATCCCTATGGAACGATACGGCACGGTCGAAGAAATCGCTAAAACCGCCGCCTTCCTCCTGTCGCCGGATTCCGGATACATCACCGGTCAGAACCTGCGGGTCGATGGTGGGATAACGAGGTCAATATGATTGTCTGATTGTCTGATTGGTTAAGACAAGTGCTTTTGTTTTTCAATCAACAAATCAACAAACCACGCAGTGCTCGCAACGTGTCCGCAGGACACGTGCCATCATACAATCAACAAATTTCCCCTGGGGATTTTTATGAATAATATGGTACACGGAAAACACCGTCGCCTCCATCCTGTCCCCTTACGTGATGTGGTGATTGATGACGTATTCTGGGCGCCACGCATCAAGATCAATCGTGAGCACACTCTGGCGTATCAGCTTCAGCAATGTGAGGATACCGGGCGTATCCGTAATTTTGATAAAGCGGCGGGTGTCGTGGATGGTGAATTCGAGGGGATTTTTTTTAATGACTCGGACCTGTATAAATGGATAGAGGCGACGGCTTACTCGCTTTCTACATATCCGGATGCCGATTTGGAAGAGAAACTGGATCAGGTTATCGTCCGGGTTGCCGCTGCACAGGAGGATGACGGCTATCTGAACACCTATTTTATTCTGGTTGAGCCGGATAAGAAGTGGACCAACCTCGGCGTCATGCATGAATTGTACTGCGCCGGGCACCTGTTTCAAGCTGCTGTAGCTCATTACCTGGGTACAGGAAAACGGACCTTGTTGGATGTGGCCTGTCGTTTTGCGGATCATATTGACGGCATTTTCGGACCGGAAAAGCGAAAGGGGATGCCCGGTCATGAAGAGATCGAACTGGCCCTGATGGATTTATACCGGGTTACCGGTGAAGCCCGATATTTTCACCTGTCTGAGTTTTTTATCGACCAGCGCGGCCAGCGTCCATCGGTCTTTGAGCAGGAGATCCATAATCCGGGTACCGGCGGCAAGGTGGCGCATAACCGATCACATTTTATGGTTGGAGAGACCTACTGCGGGGCGTATGCCCAGGACCACTTGCCGGTTCGAGAGCAGCGTGAGGTCGTAGGGCATGCGGTTCGGGCGATGTATCTGTACTGTGCCATGGCGGATGTGGTTGGAGAAACGGGTGAACCGGCCTTACGGGATGCGCTGGAAAAACTCTGGCATAACGTGACCAGAGCACGGATGTACGTTACCGGGGGGATCGGGCCGTCTTCCCATAACGAAGGGTTTACCCAGGATTATCATCTGCCCAATACAACGGCCTATGCGGAGACGTGTGCCGCCGTGGGCAATATCATCTGGAACTGGCGTCTTCTGATGCTCGACGGCGAGGCCCGATTTGCAGATGTCATGGAACTGGCCCTGTACAACGGCTTTCTATCCGGTGTGGCACTGGACGGTACACATTTCTTCTATGTCAACCCCCTGCGTTCCAATGGGGACAGAGAACGAGAAGGCTGGTTCGGCTGTGCTTGCTGTCCACCCAATGTAGCCCGTCTTCTTGCCTCATTAGGATTGTATGCCTATGGACAGTCCGAGGATGGCCTCTGGATGCATCTCTATATCGCCGGCCGGGTGAAGGTGCAACAATCCGGTACGGAAATCACCTTGAAAACCGAAACCCGGTATCCCTGGCATGGCGAGGTAAAGATGACCATGGAGACGGATCAGCCGGTCGATTTTACCCTGTATCTTCGTATCCCGGATTGGTGTAGAGAGGCTTCGATCAGCATAAATGGATCATCCCAGGAGAGTAAGTCGGTGTCCAGTGCCTATACCGCACTTAAACGAACCTGGCAGAACGGGGATACCATTCGTTTGTCTTTGTCCATGCCCATTGAGCAGATAGAAGCCCACCCGAATATCACTAATAATCAAGGGAAAGTCGCCTTGAGACGGGGGCCTATGCTATACTGTCTGGAAGAAATAGATCATGACGACCACGTGCATGGTATGATCTTACCAGAAGATCCCGGATTGGAGGCAGAGACCGCACCGGATTTACTGGGAGGTATAACCGTTATCAGGGGCAAAGCACTGGCGCTGGACAGAGAATCATGGAACGATGAACTCTATCGCCCCTCCGGCCATACGGCATTGCGCGTGACAGACCTCACCGCCATACCCTATTACGCGTGGAATAACCGAGGCAAAGGAAATATGACCACCTGGATTCATAAGGGCTGAAACAGCCCTCTCCCGAAAGGAATTGCCATGACGTCACAGGACCGCGACTTTTTCGCACAGAACGGGTTCATCAACCTGGGCCGCATTCTCGACGATGAGGACGTAAGCTATTTCCAGAATCTATTCGATGAGGACCGGAAAAAATATCCCTACTTCTGGCATCCATACGGTCATCATCAGGAGGCCAATTACGATGGGCTCATTACAACGCCGAAATTCGACGAACTGATACGCCACCCTAAAATATTACCCATTATAGTAGAACTCATGGGCGGACCGGTCTGCTTTGGTGAAATCGGTCTTCGGTCCATGGGACCCTATGACGGCGCGTTTAACCAGGGGTGGCATCGGGACAAGGCCCACTGGCATGAACATCCCCTGCGTATGGATTATATCCAGTTGATGGCTTACTTCACCGATGTAGACGAAAATACCCATTGCTTTTCTTTATCACCCGAATCGATAGATCAGCCGGTCCTCAAGGACAATCAGGAACAACTGGCCAGGGGAGGCGTCTACGACCTGCACGGCCCCGCAGGCACCTGCGCGTTGTTCAACGTTGCGGTATTACACACGGCGACTACGCGACCGACCCGGGCTACCCGTAAAACCGCGCAGATATACTACGGCCAGAGAGGTCACGCGCCCCTGGCCAACGACTCCGCCATACCAGCGACGCTATGGCGCGATCATGCCGACCCGGAGACCCGCGCCTTCTACGGGGTGCTGAACGACCGGACTAAAATTTTTATGGAGGCCTTTGGCGTGGAGAGGTAATCAACAAAGCCCACCGCTTGCCCGTCAATAATATCTTTCTATAAGATGTGGCGTGCCGGGAAACCAGACCAGGTCGACGCCGTAAGACAGCGTGAGCCCCATGACATAGCCTACCAGAATGCCCAGGAAAAAGGGCTGTCCCCGGCGATATAATTGGACGCCGCCGATACGAAGAATGAGCGTTTGAATCAGCCAGGCCATAAAAAACGTGAAGAAAGGCAGAATGATGGACTGGGAGGCTGTAACTGCAAAGCCGATAGGATGCAAAGGCCACCAGGTCAGGGCGTACCGGGCAAAAGTCAACGCCATGACCAGACCACCACCCAGAAGAAAAAATTCGATCTCTGTAAAGGTGATTTGACGGGCATTATTTGTCCAGATGGGAATCAGATTGTAGAAGCCAATGATCGTCGTTGGGTAATTGTCTCTGAGATTCTGTGCGCCATAAGAGTAACCGGCCAGTATAGCATAGGTTGTAGATACCATCAAGCTAAGAAGGAAGGCCAGTGCGATCCACCGGAACAGTTGCCGCCCGGTCAGTCCATGCCTGGCACCCATCCAGGCTACATGCGCCGGCGCCACCATCGTGAAGGCACGCCAGTTTCGTGCAAATCCGCTGCCCAGCGCCATGACGGTCAGGTCCGATATCGACAGGTTTCCTGAACCGGCGATACCGACCGTGAATTCATGGGCATTGATCGGCAGGTCAATGGTAGCCAGGCCCGCCTCCGCGACAATCCGTGCCAGGGCCAGATAGAAGATGAACGTAAATAAGAGCAGCAACAGGACCCAGTGCATGGACAGCCCGGCCTGATACAGCCAGAATACCGTATAGATCAAACCGGCTAAAAGACCAATCAGCGCTACCCGATAGGAGAAAAATTCACCGCTGTCGTCCAATGTATTCGTTCGATGCAAGACCTGCCGAATAACCTCCCGAATATGCCGCCGCGCCATCCAGAGCCCCCAGAGCGTGAACACCACAAGCCCGCCGACAGATTGTACGGAAACGAGGCCGCCTCGTATGACGGCGCCTGTCGCTGCGCCTATCCCGAATTGATTTAATACCCCGCGTTCCAAAATACTGAACAGTTCGAAAAACCAGACGCTGAACAACACCTCCACATTGACGAAATAGGACAGACTGAGGGTGAGCAGGTTGAGATAGATCGGAACGGCAGGAAATTCCCGTGCAATACGGAGTTGATAGACATCGTCGCCTGTGATCGGAATCCGTGGTGTCACATCCCAATAGGACAGGACATTCCATACCATGGTTAAAAAAGCCAGGCTGAAACCGATATGGAACATGCGGGATTGAAACAATACAGGTATGCCGGCGCCCTGCTGTTCTCTTTCCACGCCGATCAATCGCATGGCCACCTCGCCAAGGGGGAAACGCAGCCGTTCGTGCTCCACCCACTGCTTTCGTAAGAGGACCACCACGCAAGCCCCCATCCAGAACAACGCAGCATAAAATGAAAACCACCAGAATAAGGGGATAATCCAGGGCATCCAGGGGATTGGCACGCCCTCCACAAGCCCTTCGATATATCCGGGAGAAGCCTGGCTATGGACTAAAAGCCATTCGGGGAGATATGGCTGGAAGGCTGCCCATTGATTTTCCGGTGTGATAAAATAATAAGGACCGCTGATAATCACCATAAGATAGCGTATCACTCCCCAATCGGGCACGGTAGAGGCGACAAGCCCCATGGAAAAGATGACAAGCAGTTCGGTGGTGGTCAGCGCACGCTGCGGCCTTATCGCCGCCACGGCGATGTTAGGGACAAGAATCAGCAGAAAAAAATGGAATCAGCAGACAGGCCGGCAAATGAGGGTAGGTCAAATACGCATAGCCCTGTTCCATCGCCGCGAATTGACCCCAGAATGCGACCACGACGGACAGGGCGAAGCCGATGAATACGGCGCGATGGGTGATAGGAGGTGCTTGGCGCATTCGTTTTTTAAGCCAGCGCCTGTTCAAGGTCTCTGATAATATCATCCGTATCTTCGAGGCCGACGGACATACGGATACGATTGCCGCCACCCTGATGGACGACGAGAGAGCCGACGTCTCCCAGGCTGACCCATGGTTTGCATAGGTCAACACGTTCGAAAAAACGGGTTATAACAGATTCATCCGCCGTTTCGAAGCTCACCATACCACCGTATCCCCGCCACTGCGCCCGGGCGATTTCGTGACCGGGCGAGGAGGATAAGCCCGGATAGTAGGTGCGGTTCACCTTGGGATGTGATTCCAGAAACTCGGCCACGGCCTGCGCGTTCATGCAATGCCGATCCATACGCATCGGCAGGGTCTTGATACCGCGGAGAAGCAGAAATGCATTCATGGGGCTTAAAATACCCCCATAGGTATTACGGGTGCGAACGATATCCTGGCCTAATGCTTCATCCTGCGTCGTAATGATACCCGCGAGGGCATCGCCGTGACCGCAGAGGTATTTGGTTGCACTGTGCAGAACGACATCAGCGCCATGTTCCAGAGGATGAAACAAATAGGGCGTAAGGTACGTATTGTCGATGACCACTCTGGCGCCAGCCTCATGAGCGATACGAATAACTGTAGGGGCATCGATGGTATCAAGCGTCGGATTGGCAAGTGGTTCAAAGTAGACGACGTCCGTCTTTTTAGTCAGGGCAGCCTGTACCTGCCTCGTATCCCGCATGTCTATCATCTGCACGTCTACACCTAAACCGGGTAATTCCTCCGTCATAAAAAGTTTGGTCCAGATATAAACGGTGTGATGACACACCACCCGCCCGCCGGTTCGGACAAGGGTCATCATGGTCTGACTGACCGCCGCCATGCCGCACGCGGTAGATATACTGCGCACGCCCCCTTCCAGTGTCCGCATTTTTTCTTCAAACGCATCTAAAGTAGGATTGCCACCGCGAAGATAACCGCCGCCTACTGTAGCCGCCTGATATATAGGCGTTGCGGAGGCTTCCTCCGATTCTCCTGCATGAATGGAATTGGTAATAAAACCGTGCTCGTCTGACATGATTTATCCTTTATTTATTGCTGTTCACAGCCGCCGCTCAATCTCACGAATCATCCGGTTGATATCTTCACGACTGTTATAAAAATGCGTGGAAATACGGAATACCGGGATATCCTTGATGGTAAACGCCGATGTTTCAATATGTTCGTCATCCCAGAGTTCCTGGCGGATTTTCTGAATATCGGCGCCTTCGATAGTGAAGGTAGTTATGAATCCGGACATCTCCGGGTCGGTAGGCGTCAGGATGCGGCAGCCTTTAAACCGTCTGATCCTTTCTTTCAAGTAACCCGCCAATCCCTGACAATACGCGCGTATTTGCTCCCATCCGATCTCTGCCTGGAAATCGAGGGCTGTGCCCAGCCCGATGAACGGCGTCTGGTCTCGCGTACCCATCATATCGAACTGACTCGCGTCCGCATCCTTGTTAGGTCGTGCATTACCGCCTAAAATAAGCGGCTCCACATGAGGTTGTGCGTCGTCCGAGACAAACAGGAATCCGGTTCCTTTCGGCGCCAGGGTCCATTTGTGCAGGCTGGACATGTAGAAATGTGGATTCCATTCATCCAATTTCAGGGGAACCATGCTCGTCGCATGGGCGCCGTCTACGATAACCCACACGCCCTCGTCTCGACCGAGTTCGATCAGTTCCTTGACCGGTGCAGCGAGACCGGTGGACCAGTAGACATGGGCGAAAACCATAACCTGTGTTTTGTCGCTCAGGCCGCTTTTAAAGGTGTCTATGATCTGTTCTTTATTCCTGATTTCCAACGGCATTTCCACCCGGCGTACAGTCAGGCCGTACCGTTCGGCAATATAGTCCCAGCAGGCATTTACCGCCCCGTATTCCTGATCCGACATGAGAATTTCACCGCCGGCCTTCCAGGTCAGGCCCTGGGCCGGTACGCTCATTCCCATGGTGGTATTTTGAACCAGCGCGATGCGCTCCGGGCGGGTACCGATGAAGGCTGCAAGTTTCTCCCGGGCCTCACGAACCATAGGATGGTAAAGCGGCTGGTATTTCAACGGGTTGCTATCGAAGGCTTTTATGGATTCAGTGACTTTGTCGACCACAGGTTTGGGTGAAGGGCCGACCGAGCCGCCCTGCAGGAAGGTGGTCTCGGGATCAAGGTAGAACTGCTCACGGCGTATCGTCGCCCAGAATTGATCATCGTGGGGTTTCATATCGGTGGGTGTGTCGGTATCGTCCATTCAGGTCTCCCAATTGTTATAAACGGTTATTGTAGCAAGGGCGAATAAAATTAATCACCCTTACCTCTCGTCACCTTGCGAAACGCACGGATGACGTCATTGATATCCTGATCAGTCAAGAGGGGCGGCAACGATAACATACGAGCCTTGTCCAGCAGTTGATTACTACGCGGTAACATATTCGCCTTATATTCCATAGGGCTTTCGGCGTTGTATGGACAGGACCAGGGACAGCCTTCGGTGGTCACGGGGGCATTGCTTAATAAATTGGTCATATGCCGGTACTGATGGATCCCGCCATGCGGGCGAGATGCCGGAATCCCCTCTGCATTCAGGGCATCCATGAATTTTTCAGCCAGGTCCGCCGAATCATGAAACCAGGCGAGATAGGAACCGCTATCCCCGGTGGGATCTACAAGCCGGCGCAAATGAATTCCCGGTGTTTTACCCAGCGCCTCACGCAGGCGGTGCTGGTGGCCCCGCATGGCGCCGACAAGGTCGGGTAGCTTACCGAGTTGTACCAGCCCTATGGCCCCGCGCAACTCATCCATTCGGGCGCCCATGCCCCAGGTCTCAAACGGCGAATCCTGGGGAACGGAAACACCCTGCATATCCCGTTCGAACCCCATATCATGATAGCATATCGACCGGCGAAAAATCTCTTCATTACTGGTCGTGATCATCCCGCCTTCACCGGTCGTGAAATTTTTATTGTACTGTAAGCTCACGATACCAACAGCGCCCATCGAGCCGACGACCTGACCTTCAATCATCGCACCGGCTGCTTGCGAGCAATCTTCAAGAACGGGAATACCATGCTGGTCTGCTATAGCCAGAATGGCCGGCATATCCGCGGCCGTACCGGCCATATGAACAGCGATGATCGCTTTGGTACGGGGCGTAATCCGTTGCGCCAGATCATTGGGATCCAGATTAAGCGTTTCGTCTATCTCCGCCAGCACCGGGATCGCCCTCAGATGGACAATCGCATTGACATCCGCAATCCACATAAATGCGGGGACGATAACCTCTGTGCCGGGGCCTACACCCAGAGCCGCCAGGGCGACAGATAGGGCTGTGCTGCCGCTGTGGGTCGCCAGGGCGAATCGGGTACCCACATATCGGGCGTACGCTTCTTCCAGCTTGTCAACTTTCCCAAGCGGTTTTTCACCGTAATACCGGAAGGGCGATTGGGACTCAATAACTTCGATCGCCGCCCGCTTTTCTTCCTCTCCGTAAGCTGTAGCACCAGGAACGAGCGGTGGCCAGGAAGCCGTGCGAACCGGGACACCACCGTTAATAGCTAATGGATCGGACATACATCCTCCAAAGAGATTTGTTGATTTGGTGATTTATTCTTGCCCATGTCTGATACCAATACGGCTTAGGTAAGAGAAAATATGAATGCCGATAATGCCTTGTAAATTGTTGCTATATATCTTCCTCTGTTTTGGCTTCCTATCGGATGGGCTTTGAATGATTTTAGTCTTTTCAATCACCCAATCACCATTTGCCTCACCCTGCCAGTTTAAATATCCTTATAGCATTCCCACCGAATATATTCTCCAAGTCTTCTTTTGATACGCCCAGATCCTGAAGAATGGCGGCCTGTGCTTCGAACACCTCCTGACGCCATCCTTTTGGAAACGCCGTAGAGTCCGACCCGAACAAAATACGGTCTGGGCCGAGTACCGCCAGCGTCTTCTTATATACCTCTTTAAGCGTCAGGGAATACGGCATCAGATCAATCCATGAGTTGGAACTGGACGTGTCCACGCACACGTTAGGGCATTGGGCGGCGACCATCAGCATTTCATGAAAATATCCACAACCGAAATGAGGGATAATAAAGGTCGTATCCGGAAAATCTTTAGCGACGGGTAAAAGGTCAAGAGGATTGGACAGGCGCAAATCGAATTTGCTGACCAGGCCAAGCTTGTCGCGAATACCGATTTTGAGCAGACCGAAATGCACAAAAGTGGGGATCTTAGCTTGTGCAATCGCTTCATGAACAGGATAGACCTCCGGGGCGTCCACATGAAAACCATGCATCGCAGGAAATAACGTCACGCCCTTCAAACCCAGTTCGTTGACGGCACGGCGTATCCGTGTCTCTGCGATGTCCTGCGTCGGGTTGATCATGGCATAACCGCTCAGCCGATCAGGATAGGTCTGAACGGCCCGGGCGGTCGACTCTTCATCCCATAGCCAACTGGTCACAAGCATCATACGGCTGATCTGCCGTTCGTCCATTTCTCGTATCCACCGGGTGGCCAGCGCGACAGGATCTGTGAAATCCATGTCCCAGCCCATAAGACGCAATAAGCCGCCGATGGCGTCATCAGGGGGAAACTGCGCTTTACCAAGGGCAGCGTATGCTGCTATAAAATCAGGTGAAAAGAAGTGGACATGGGCATCTACAACAGGCACATCTGGTAGAGGACGTGTCATCATGAGATCTCCGATTTTTCAGGCTGAGTGGCGCGTACTGTCTTCGTTTGTTTGCCCTAAGACTATAACGTTCTGTCTCCCTCATTTCAAGTTGTTTTTACTTGACAAATTTTGGGTGGTTATAATTTTAGACTGGTATAGATTAATAATCCTGACCAACTTGTTATCGAACATCTATAACACCGACATGAACTTGGTAAACGTTCCTGTCCAGGATCCAGAAAATAAGAGGGGAAATATTATACGGTTTATATCTGTACGGCGGCGCGTATGGGCTATCATGGCCCTTTTTACCGCGGTTCTCGTCCAGCCGACATGGGCACGGGATGTCAATAAATTAGATCCTGTGCTGAAAATTCTGCTCGCCCAACCTTCACTGATTACCGCGCCGACCTATAAACCTCTGACAAAAGTTTCCCAATCAGATACCACCATCGATATCTTCATTCGGACGACGGACGGCGTGGGGAATTGGGCCGGGCATGACGGTCAGATCCATCCTCGGTAATATTGTAGTGGCCAGGGTGCCTTTCAACCAGTTGATCAGTGTAACGACTCAGAACAATGTTCTTTCTATCCAGGCCGCCAGAGTCTGGAGACCTTCGCTTGATGCAAGCGTCCCCGCTGTTCAAGGGATAACGACCCGGAATGCGTACAACGTCAAAGGTGAAAATGTGATCGTCGGCATTATCGACACAGGTATTGATCCACTGCATCTGGTTTTTCCCATTCCTACGGAGAATGATCGGACACGTATCCTGTATTATTGGGATATGAGCCAGACCAGCCCTGATTTCTTACCTCCCAAAGGATTTGAGTCCTCCTTCGGTACGGAAATGGATTCAACAGACATTAACCTGATATTACGAACAACGCAGGCCTTCATTTCGAATGTAGACAAAAATGGCCATGGCTCTCATGTGAGTGGTATAGCAACCGGTAACGGCGGCGGGACCGCCTTCGTCGGTAGGGCGCCGGAAGCAGATTTGATTGTAGTAAATGCCACACGGGATAATATCAGTTTTTCTTCGGCAGATATTATCACTGCGCTGAATTATATCGATTCCCGGGCTAAAGCGCTTGGAAAAGCGTATGTTGTAAATATGAGGCTGGGGGCTTTTGGCGGACCAGCCGATGGTACACATGCGGAGGCACAGGCCATCGATGCGCTGGTGAGCGCCGGCAAACCCGGTAAAGCGGTGGTTATTGCGGCCGGTAATGACGGCGGACAGCGACTCCATGCCAGAGGCGTACTCAGTAATGAGCAAGTGGGCAGGTGGGCAGGTTGACTTTATGCATTTTGCCCATCTGCCCACCTGCCCACTTGTTGTTCTTAAAGGAGTGTGAGCATGATCATCGTGCGCGCTCGCTGGATTTTGTATATCTTATTGGTGACGGGAATAAGCGTCGGTTGTCGTGAGGAGGATCCTGAAGTGATCAACAAACTGGACCCACGGCTGAAGATGCAGATCGACAAGCTGGAAAACACCCGGTTATCGGTGATCTTACGCACTTCTGCTGAGTTGACAGATGCCCAGCTTGCTACCCTGGAATCCTACAGCGTGGTCATCCAGTCCCATGTAGGTACAATCTATGTCTGTCAGATCCCATTTCGATCCGTCATGGATGTGGCCAGAGAGAAGTTCGTCGTTCGCCTGGAAGCGCCCAAAGAATTGAAACCACAGTGAGGGCAGCTTCGCCCCTTCCCCGGAGTTTACCTGCATGTCTCGTATTGTTACCCTGCTGGCCTTTGTTGTTTTCTTAATTCCGAGTGTCTCGTTCGGCCAGTCGGTAGACAAATTAGATCCCATTTTAAAACGACTTGTCGCCCTGCCGACAGTGGATATCCCCCCTTCGATAAAACCGGTGATCACGCAGGCCGGTGGTGAACCACGTATTGATGTTTTTATTCGGTCATCCGGCGGAATAACTTTCTCAACACCCGGTGTGATTGTAAAGTCTGTCATCGGACATATCATCGTAGCATCCGTCCCTGTTTCGGTCCTCGAAGCCCTGGCTGAAGAATCCCACGTACAGTCTCTCCATGCTCCGAAAGTATGGGCGTCCACCCTGGATAAGAGTGTCCATGAAACCACTGCGGATACCGTCCGGAGCAATTACAGTGTCAAGGGAAAAGATATTATTATCGGGGTCATTGATACGGGCATCGACTGGCAGCACCCGGATTTTCGGATGGCTTCCGACGCCTTCAAAACGCGTATCAAATTTCTTTGGGATATGAGCGATATTACCGGGCGACCGCCGACTGGATTTGAAAGTTCCGGCGGAACAGAATACGATGAAACCCAGATTAATGCCGCATTGGCCGGGTCGGGTACGGTGAATGCGCAGGATCAGGCCGGCCATGGCACCCATGTGGCGGGCATCGCTGGCGGGTTGAACGGCATGGCGCCCGATGCGGATCTGATTATCGTCAAGGCGACGCGGTCCGGAGGGCAGAGTTTTACTTCGACGGATGTCGTAACAGCGCTGGATTATATAGACAAAAAGGCCACCTCGTTGGGCAAGCCTTATGTTGTTAATCTAAGTTTGGGTGGGCAGCAGGGACCTCATGACGGTCGTAGTGCCGAAGCTGCAGCGATTGATGAGTTGATAGGCGAAGATAAAATAGGAAAAGTTGTTGTGGTTGCTGCCGGCAACGACGGTAACGATCGTATCCACACCAGCGGTATATTGCCTTCGAATTCTGCGGTGTCTGTATCTCGTGCCTTGAATGATCCAGGAATAGGGAAGACCATCTCTATCGACATTTGGATTAAGGCGACAATCGCTAACGCCATATCATTCAGAGTGACCGGTCCAGATACTCTGTTTGAATCTACTGGATCGACATTGGGGAGGATAGGGGACCATTCAGATGGTAAAACCTCGATTTCTACCAGCGGATTTGCTGATGGTACCGTCATTACAGATGTCAACACCATAATTAGCATAACCACGAAAAAACTAGGTGATTGGGTTGTTAGTCTTAAAGGTGGTCGTGGAGACGGTACCGGAGAATTTGATATGTGGGTTTTCAGTGATAATACTGAATGGAAAGATACCGATGGGGATTTTTCCAATCTGGTTGGATCTCCCGGCGCTTCCAACAATGCTATTACGGTCGGTGCTTATACGACCAAAAAGTCCTGGACGGATGCCGACGCAAATCCACATGCGATAGCAGCGACCGTCGGAGATCGGGCTTCTTTTTCGAGCCCGGGGCCTACACGCGATGGTCGCCGGAAACCGGAAATATCCGCGCCCGGCCAGTTGATCGTTTCGTCATTGTCGAGCGATGCGAAATCCGGCGGGATCTTCAGCGCCAGTAATATTCTGCCGGGGAATCTGACCGCCATCGCGCAGGGTACCAGTCAGGCCACCCCCCATGTAACCGGCGCCGTGGCTTTATTGATGGAACAGGCCCAGCGGGATTCTGTTACCCTTGACGCAAAAATCGTTCGGGATGCGTTGCAGGCTTCTGCCCGTTCCGATGCAAGTACCGGCACGGTACCCAACGACGAGTGGGGGTTCGGGAAAATGGATGTGGACTCCTTATTTCGGCACCTGTTGGGTCCCCCGAAAGAGCCTACGGCTATCGCGCTTACCGCCTTTACTGCGGAAACCGTGGGTCGACGTATACGGTTGGATTGGACGATTGCCGATGTATCCAATCATGCCGGTTTTCATGTATTTCGCTCGCAGACGCCGGGCGTATATCATCGGGAGAAAGTCAACGGTACGCTTATTACGGGCGGACCGGTGTTACAATTTACGGATGTTCCCCCGAAACCAGGCATTTATTATTACTGGCTGGCGGATGTGGAACGTACCGGTCACACGACGTTTCACGGCCCCGTTGTCGTCACATATAAAAACATACCTGCATCCTTTCGTCTCGCACAAAGTCGCCCTAATCCTTTCAATCCCAGCACTACCATTGAATATGACCTGCCTCGCACCGAGCAGGTGGTCATCCGCATTTACGATATCCTGGGCCGTGAAGTCCGGACCCTGGTCAATGAACGTCAGGCGACCGGTTTTTACGAAGTGGTATGGCATGGCCGCAATCAGCAGGGTCAAGCGGTCGGCAGCGGCGTCTATCTGTATACCCTCACTGCCGGTGATTTCGTCCGATCCAAAAAAATGACATTGTTGAAGTGACCTCTTACCTTTCTGTTCCATAAGACGCTCCATGCGACCTACTCGACAATCTATACTCACCTTCATGGGGCAGACCGAATACCGTCCGATGCGTATTCGAGACCTGTCTCGGGCGCTCAAGGTACGTCAGGATGCCTATCGCGATTTTCGCCGTCTTGTGGTGGAGATGGTAGACGACGGCGAACTTGTTGAATTACGACGTAAACGGTATGGTCTGCCGGGCAAAGGCGGTTTTGTGACCGGACAGGTATGCGGGCACAGGGGCGGATTCGGTTTTGTATCGGTCGAATCAGACGACCCCGATGTGTATATCGCCGAAAAAGCCATGGCCCGGGCGTTGCACGGCGATACCGTGATGGTCCGTGTGTTGGGTCGCCGCCGAGGTTTGAATCCTGAAGGAGAGATCGTTAAGGTTCTGGAGCGCAGCAAGGAACCAATAATCGGCGCCTTCCACCGCCGGGGGAAAAACCGTTATGTTCTCCCGGATGACGGCCGTATCCATCAGACCATCCTGATTGATCCTCAGGACGACGCAGGTGCGGCGCCCGGCCAGAAAGTAGTCGTGGGCGATACCTCCTGGTCTTCTAACCAGCGATATCCGTCCGGTAAGATCACCGACGTGCTGGGTTATCCTGATGATCCGGATCTGGACATTCTGTCCCTGATCCGCCAGTATGATTTGCCGCTGGATTTTTCCGCACTGGTCTTAGCAGAAGCGGAACAGATTCCTGAGACAGTGCCGGATGACATGATAGCAGATCGTCTGGATCTTCGCACCCACAGAATTTTCACGATTGACCCGGCCACCGCCCGTGATTTTGACGACGCCGTTTCTATCGAGCAGCTACCTGATCATGCCTATCGACTGGGCGTTCATATTGCCGATGTATCGGCTTATGTACCTGAAGGCAGTCTGATCGACAGGGAGGCGAACTATCGCGGCACGAGCGTGTATCTGGTGGATCGTGTCCTGCCTATGTTGCCCCACCGGCTGACCAATCGGATCTGCTCGTTGAATCCCGGTGTAGACCGTTTGACCGTGTCTGTTATTATGGAAATAAAGGCCGATGGGGAGGTGCGATCTTACGTCATTCGGGAGAGCATCATCCATAGCAAACGGCGTTTGACGTATGAGGAGGCCCATACCCTGATTGACACGGGACCCGATGATGATCCGGTCGTCCGGGATCTCCGCCTTTTGCAGAACTTGAGCCGGATGCTCCTGGAGAAACGGCTTGCCCAGGGCGGGTTTGATTTCGATCTGCCTGAGCCCGTGGTGGTTCTTGACAAAAACGGCAAGCCGACCGATATCCATCTATCTGAGCGCCTGGACAGTCATCGACTGGTAGAAGAGTGTATGCTGATGGCCAACCAGGTTGTCGCGCGTCACCTGGCACTTCAGGATGTACCGGCGATATATCGTATTCACCCCAAACCGACAGGCGAGAAATTGACGAATTTACTGACGACGCTCATTGGATTCGGCTATACGCTTTCTCCCGCTGATGTAACACATCCCAAAAAGCTCCAGCAGTTTCTTGCGTCCATTCAGGGGCACGACGATTACCGGATCATAAATACGCTGATCGTCCGTGCCATGCAAAAGGCGCAATACGCCGTTGAGAACATCGGGCATTACGGGCTGGCATTTGAAACCTACACCCATTTCACCTCACCTATTCGTCGGTATCCGGATCTTCTGATTCACAGATTACTTCGGATCTATGCGGCCGGCATCCCGGCGACAGATCAACTCGATCAGATGGAACGGTCTCTTCATAAGGCTGCGGCCATCTCATCACGCCGGGAGAAAATTTCAGAAGAAGCAGAGCGGGAATCCATTAAGATAAAGCAGGCGGAATTTATGGAGGATAAAGTCGGCCAGGAATTCGACGGGGTGGTATCGGGCGTTATTTCTGCCGGTGTGTTCGTTGAGTTGACGGATACATTGACCGATGGGCTGATCCCGGTAGCCGCGATGGAAGATGATTATTATATCTTTGATAAAGACCGAAAACAGCTTGTAGGGAAACGAACCCGCCTTGTACTGGGATTAGGCGCAAATGTTCGTGTCCGGTTGTTACGCGCGGACCGACGGTTGCGCCAGATTGATTTTGCTCTGATTAAGGCTGATTGGCGTAAACAATCTGCGGCAGAAACAAGAGAAATGAAAAAAAGAACACCCGAGTCGAAAAATCACCGAAACAAGTCGAAAAGGGCTCCGGGAAGACGAAGAAAACGAAGGTAGGCAGAAGGGGTTTTTCCCCTTGACACCGGATCGTGCTCTTCGTATCTTAAAGCCGTCAATCGGGGCTGTAGCTCAGTTGGGAGAGCGCTTGAATGGCATTCAAGAGGTCAGCGGTT
>CAJXCW010000027.1 GCA_913051705.1 uncultured bacterium | reverse complement strand
AACCTCATGATCAGGAATCGTTGGTTCCGGGCGAACCTTATTTGTCTGCATGCTTTTCGAGTTTCGCCAACTCCCGCTTTAACACCGCACCTACCCGGTGTTTGGCAAGATACACCTGCGCCATGCTCACGCCAAGGTGCTCCTGCACTTTCTTGGCCTCCCATTGCTTGACGACATAGTAATGAAATATCTGGTACTGCTTGGGTGAAACCTGCGCCTTCACGCGCGCAAGTGCCGCGTCCGCCAGGTTCTTCTTCCACTCCACATCCCACATCCGCTCCAGGAGATCTCCCTTGGGGTCCTCGAAGCGGTCGATGACTGCCGTCTTGCGATCGTCCTCCCACTCCGCGCCCGCCATCGCGGTGTCCTTCTTGCGCTTGCGAAACTGATCATTGATGCGCCACCGCGTCATGTTCATGAGCCAGGTCTTGAAGGAACCCTGCTCCGGGTCATAGAGCCGCTTCTTGCTCTGCTTGGCGATCGAGAGGATGGTCTCCTGCACAACGTCAAAGGCCTCGTCCGAGCGCAAGCCGGCCTTGAGACCGACCGAGTAGATGAGGCGCCAGTAGGTTTGATAAAACTCATCCCACGTCCGCTGGTCATCCCAATTCTCCAAACGCGCAATCAGGCTCTTTCGCGTCCGTTCGTAGGCTTGCTCGACGCCCTTCTTCTGCCCTTTGGCTGCATCGTCGGCTCCCTTGCGTGTGCTCTCTCTAGGCATTAGGGGACTCATACCACAGAGCGGCACCAATGTCTTTCGCCACCTCAAAAATATTGATAACTATCTTACTATCAAAGACTCCAAACTTTATTGAAAGTCATTGCGTCTCGCCCGACAGGTCCTTAGCTTCTGGATTGAGTTCCCCTCTCCCCCACCCAGGCACCTCACCCGCCTCAATGGACCCAGATCTGTGTCCCGATAGCCCATGGAAGACCCCCCGCTGAATCCCTCGCAACAGGTCGAACGAATCCGCGAGATTCTCATCGGCCGCCAGATGACCCAGGTCGAGGATCGCCTTCGCACCCTGGAAGGGGCAGTCACTTCACAGGGGGCCCTCGTCGGCGAGCAGGTCGTCCAGAAAGTCCAGAGCGGCCAGGCCGCCGTGCTGGAGGAGACCCAGCAACTGCGCCAACAACTCCAACAGGAGAGCCAGTTTCGAAGCACCCAGATCGATCGTCTGGGCAAACAGCTGGAAGCGACCTGTCGCGACATCCATCAACACGACCAGGAGCTTCAGCAGAACCTGAGCGCACATCTTGAGAAAGTGAGCTCTGCCATGGCTGCCCGCATCGATGCGCGCGTCCGCGAAATCCTCCAGCATCTCCAGACCGAGATCGTCCAGTGGAAGCGCCAGATCGATCGCGAGGTACAAACCGTCCGCGAAGACAGCGTCAGTCGAGCCGAGCTCAAGAGTCGCTTTGCCCGTCTCGCCAGCGCAGCCATGGAAGACGACCCCAAGCCGGATGATGGCTTCCTGATCTGAACACCTCGCGCCCTTTCGCCGTGACTGAACTCCCCACGCCGCCCTTTCCCGAGCTGCATGCTCTGGATCGGATTCGGCCGGTCCTGAGCCTCGCCGATCTTCTGAGGGGCGCGCATGCCTCGGGCCTCCCCCTTCCCGCCGCTCCCTTTCCGAGCACGGCACGAGCACCCCTGCTCAGCGTCCCGCGCTTCCCCACCTCCGAGACTCCGGGCGGGGATCCTGAAGCGGAACCTCCCAAGCAACCGGAGCCTCCCAGCGTGCCCGCAAGAGATTCGCCGGTGGCAAACGATCCGGAGGAGACCATGGAAGAAACTCTCGCGGCTCTCATGGCGGACGACCTCCAATCGTCGCAAGCTCACTCCGGAGAGAACACGGAACCGCCGTCCCCCGAAGCAGGTGCGGAGGCCGCGGCGGGAGCAACCGACAAGGACCTCGCCGAGGCCTTGCAGCCCGTGATGGAAGGTGCCCTCAACAAGGCGCTCTACGGACCTGAGAACGGCCTGCACATCGTCCTCGAGCCCATGCTTCGCAGCACCGTGCGCCGCGCCATCGCAGAGCAAATGGACAGCTCCCGCCAGTTCCGTCAGCTCGGGGCTATGGATCGGCTCGCCTTCCGCCTCCTGGCTCTCTTCACCTCACGCACCTATGACGACATCGTCTTCGAGCGCACTCATCGCTACCAGGTGGAAGAAGCCTACCTGCTCCGTCGGGAGGACAGGAGCCTCGTTTCGTATGCTCATCACGATCCCGGCTGCCATGTTTCCCCGCGGCGGGTCCAGGAGCGGGTCCGCGATCTCAATTCCAAACTCCAGGCCCCGGACGGCAGCGTGGAATCCTCCTTCGATCTGCCCAAGCACCGCCTCGCACTCGTCCGGGAAGGCCAATTCAGCTACCTGGTCGCCGTCCTCCGCGGTCGCTCCAACGCCCTGGTCCGTGCCGATCTCGATTACGTTCTCCGGCAGGCGGAAGAGCGCTTTGGCGCCCGCCTGGGGACCAAAACGGACGCCTTCTTCCGCGTTCTCCAACCTATTCTCGAAGGTTGCCTTCTCATTCAGTCTCCCGCTCCTCCCCATTGAGGAGGACCGACCACGGGGATCCAGCCGCGGGCAGAGTTGGGGGAGAACAGATCGAGCGACTTTCCCCCTTCGAGTGTTGCCCCTTGACCGCTCACCTTCATCCCACTACCTAACGCCATGTCGTTTGAGGAGCTTGGGCTCTCCAAGGAGGTCCTCCAGGCCGTCGAAGAGTCCGGTTACACCACCCCTACTCCCATCCAGGAGCAAGGTATTCCACTAATTCTCGAGGGCCGTGATGTCATTGGGGCCTCCCAAACCGGAACCGGAAAGACCGCGGCTTTTGCTCTTCCTATTATAGAAGGGCTCCTTGCGAATCCTTCCCAGGCGATTCGCACTCTAGTGATCGCCCCTACACGGGAACTCGCAATGCAGATCGAAACGGAATTCAAGGCACTCGCAAAGTTCACAAAATTGAAAACGGTCACCATTTATGGCGGCGTTTCGATGAACACCCAGATCGACAGGCTTAAGAAATTTCCTGAAATCGTTATTGCCTGCCCCGGAAGGCTTCTCGATCTCATGGGCCAGAACAGGATCGACCTTAGCCAGATTGATACGCTCGTTCTCGACGAAGCGGACAGACTTTTTGATATGGGATTCCTTCCCGACATCAGGAAAATTATAGCGGCCATTCCACGAAAAAGGCGGAATCTCCTCTGGTCGGCAACGATGCCGAAAGAGATTCGGAAACTAGCCAACGATATCCTCGTCGATCCACACGTTGTGGAACTGGCCCGGACCGCTCCGGCGGAAACGATCTCTCACGCACTCTATCCGGTAGCACGGGAACGGAAACTTCCCCTTCTCACCTACCTCATGAACAAGGAAGCGATCAGTTCCGCAATTATTTTCACCCGGACGAAGCATCGGGCGCGAAAACTTGCGGAACAACTTTCCAGGAGAGGCCGCCGTGCGGTCGCCCTTCAGGGGAATATGACCCAGGCGCAGCGGGATCAAGCGATGGGTGGGTTCCGAAAAGGCCGGTTCGATATCCTGGTCGCAACCGACATCGCAGCCCGCGGGCTGGATATTCCTACCGTTTCCCATGTGTTTAACTATGATCTGCCTGACAATCCTGAAGACTACGTCCATCGCGCCGGTCGTACAGCCAGGGCTGAAGGGACTGGTTTCGCTTTTTGTCTGGTGGCTCCGGAAGATATTGACCTGTATAATATATTGGAAGAACATATCGGGAAAGACATGTTTAACTGGACCTCCCATCCCGGATTCGATTATCTGAATGAACCGGAATCCACAGGGAAGGTTCGAATAAATCGCGGCCGGGACCGGACCCGTCCCGGCGGTGGGACATCGGCACGCGTAAAGCGCATCCTGGGCAGGCCAATAGACGCCAAAGAGGATGAGAGTACCGCCGCCTCGGTAGAACCACCGCCGCTCAAACCGGCATTCGGTCGTCGACGAACCCGATCTCCAAGGCGGGCTGGCCGGTAGTACAAAGTACGGCCGCTACGCGGCTAGCGCCCCTTCCGCTATGCTGCGGATTTTCTTTATCATGGCCTGAAAGCCATTGCTGCGGCTGGGACTGAGGTGGGAAGCCAGGTCCAGTTTATCGAAAAGGCCCTGTATATCGGCGTTGAGAATATCCTGAGGCGTTTTGTCGGAATACACCATCAGTAAAATAGCCACCAGACCCCGTACGATATGGGCGTCACTATCTGCGGAAAAGGTAATAACCGGCGGGCTGGAGGCGCTGACGTTGGGTACCAGCCATACCTGACTGACACATCCCCGCACCTTATACGCATCTGTTTTATATCGCTCCGGTAGCGGTGGGATCTGTTTACCTAAGTCGATAATCTCCTGATACCGATCCTCCCAGTCCTCCAGGTATTCAAAATCTTCAATCAGTTCTTCAATCGTCATATCCATACAACTACTCCATTAGCGAACCATAATACGGGGTTAGGAGATCGGGTCACCAGAATTTCGTCTCCATCATCAGGATAATCGCCACACCCGCAGCAACCCCTGAAATAAACAAATTCCAGGATTTGTGAGGCGCTTTAAAAACCTGTACGGCCAGCGCCGCGCCGGCCAGAACCAGAGTTACGATCATGAGCTGGCCTAATTCCAGGCCGATATTAAAAGAGAAGAGCGGCATAACAATCGACTCTTCCATGCCAAGCAGCGCCCTTAAATAATAAGAAAACCCCATCCCGTGAATCAAACCGAAAAACAGAGCCAGAGGATAATTAAACCACACTTTCCTTTTCGTGTGCTCATCGAATGGTCTGACGACATTCATGATACAGGTCGCAAATATGGTCACCGGAATCAGGAATTCGATGAGTTCCATGGGAACCAGAATAATACTCAGCGTGGCCAGGGCCAGGGTAATCGAATGCCCGATCGTAAACGCAGTGACCAGCATCAGAATCATGCGCCATTGTCGTAGCTGGTAAACGGCGCACAGCGCGATGATAAAGACGATATGATCGTAGGCATTTAAATCGGCAATATGATTAAAGCCGAGCTGAAGATAGATCTCGAATTCCGACATGACTATACGTACGTGGTGCTTGACGACGCCTCATTAAAAATCAACCGCACCTCTGGTTGATTTTTTATTTAAATTGATAAATTTCTTTTCTTCTTTTACTTCAAAACGCACCACATTGGCCTGCGTATCATACAGATCTATAAGGATACTGTTTCCTACATCCATCTTTTTTACGTCCTTTATTCCGCGAATTTGGAAGAAGCAAGCCGTGGCATCGAGGGCATCCGCTTTACCGAGATATTCCAGATTCACCTCCTTCTCATTGACCCTGAAGTGAAGCCTTGACTTCAAATAATCAGCAATAAACCGATCGCTTTCAGTATGCTCTTTATCGGTCCACAACTTCAATTTCGGTCCCCCTTCTTCTGCTACCGCCTCCTCCAGATTATCCGTAAAAATACGAACCGATATATCAAGCCGTTCATGCTGAGCGTTCCATTTCACTTTGGTGATACTGATGTAAAATACATGCGCCTGTGCCAGGGCCGGCCAACCGATCAGGATAACAATATAAAACAGATATCTCAACATATCATCATACATCCCGCCCGGCAATGAAGCGCCGCGCTGATCGTTTTATCCTTCCTTACTGCGCCATCCCTTGCAGACCGTATTTATCGATCAAGTAGATCAGCGAGGTGATGGATGCGGCGCCCAGTTCCAGTTCGCGGCGATTGACATTTTCGAAGACATCGGTCGGCGCATGGTGCAGATCGAACATCCGTTGTGAATCAGGAATAAAGCCGATGGTCGGCGTACCGGTTTCCCGGCGAAGCGGACCGATATCAGCGCCGCCACCGCCCTTGTTGATGTAGGAAATCGTATTCCTTGGAAATAGCGATAACCAGGAACGGAATTGATCGATCACTCGATCGTCAGCGGACACGCCGAAACCCCGCGGGCTGAACCCGCCGGCATCACTTTCCAGGGCGATCAAGTGTTTTTCTCCGTTTGCTTTGGCCAGCTCCGCATATTTAATACCGCCACGAAGACCGTTTTCTTCATTCATGAACAACACGGCGCGAATGGTATGTTTGGGGCGTATACCCAGCTTTTTAAAGGTGCGCAATACGCTGATGGCATGCACACAACCGGCGCCGTCGTCATGGGCACCTTCAGCCACATCCCAGGAGTCCAGATGCCCACCGACCAGAATGATCTCATCCGGTTTTTCAGAGCCCCGGATTTCACCTACCACGTTGTATGATCTGGCATCCGGATGCCATTGGCTGGTCATGCGGATATACAATTTTGCATCCGGACTTTCCTTTAAAATTTCTGTGAGCCGGTCGGCTGAATGAAAACCGAGCGCAGCGGCTGGTATGCGTTCTATGCCATCCCGATACCTCAAGCCGCCGGTATGCGGTTCATCATCAAATGCAGAAGACACCGAACGAATGACCACCGCAGCGGCACCGTATTCTGCTGCCTTGGATGGCCCGCCGCCACGTTGATCCACAGCGCCGCCGTAACCGGCGCCCGTAGACACCACGGTCTGATCGAACGCCCGGTTGTAAAACACAATTTTACCTTCGATTTTATCGCGGCCCAGTGCATCCACTTCATCAAGCGAATTCACGATGACCACCTCAGCTGTAATGCCCTCGGCAGGTGTACCGACCGAACCGCCAATGGCCAGTGCCCGTAATTCAATCATGCCTTCAGGAACATTAACGACCTGCACCTGTTCTTTCTCCCCACGCTCCCAGTGAGGCACCATGACTTCCTGGAGAAAGACCCGGTCAAACCCATAGGCTTCCATTACCTGTTTACCCCAATCTACAGCCTTTGCCGCACCCTCCGACCCACTCAAACGGGGACCGATGTCCTTGCATAGTTCTCTAAGCAGTTCGTACATCTCGCCACTCGTCAGTCGTTCATCAAATATCGATTTGATGGTTGTTTCATCCTCAGATTGGGCATATACGGGGGGTTGAACACTAAATAACAGCCCCACAATCAAACCGCATAGCACATGACGCATTCGATATAGCATAGGCGACGTCTCCGTAGAAAAAGGGTGGTTGCTGTGATTACAGATTATGTTGATAAGACCAAAGGGCATAAAACACAACAGGACGGGAATAACCCGCCCTAATGTTCATCATTCGTCTTTCACCTTCTATCTTTTATTCTCTGATCTATTTCACAAGTTCCCAGGCGAGATGAGACAGCTCGGATGCGATCAACTTTTCCCAGGCCAGTTTAACTGCAGCCGGAGAGCCTGGTGTTGAAATGACCACCGTATCACGATACACGCCGGCAGTAGCACGAGACATCATGGCAGCGGCCCCCACCTGGTCGTAGCTGAGCATACGAAAAATTTCACCAAAGCCGGGCAGGGGTTTTTCCAGCTTGCGTTCCAGGACATCGAACGTACGGTCCCGGCGTGAGATCCCGGTGCCCCCATTAAACAAAACCACCTGGGCATCACTATCGGCGCAGGATTCAAGGATTTTTTCGACCTGCTCCGGCTCATCTTTAATGAGATGATAGGCTACGACCCGATGGCCAAGCGCCTCGATTTGTTCCCGCAGATATCGGGCATTGACGTCCGTTTCCTCTGTGCGGGTATCACTGACGGTCACGATCGCAAGGGCTACCGGTCCCCGCTCAGCGGCACGTGTTTTGTGCTCTGACGCACTCTTGGAAGTCATGGTTACAGCACATCACGAAGCTGCAGGCCCCGCTTTTTCAAAAACGGCATAAGGCCGATTTTTGTGATCGTCCGAATGGCATTGACGGACATTTTGATGCGAACCATGCGGTCGAGTTCAGGTACAAAGATACGTTTCATCTGTAGATTCGGATATTGACGCCGTTTGGTCTTGTTATTCGCATGGGATACTTGATTACCGACCAACGGTCTTTTTCCGGTTAACTTACACGTCCGGGACATGGGTAGGACCTCCGTGATACAAAAGCGTAAGAATCGTGAAACTACGAAACGACGAATCAGAGAATCAATTCCCGATTCGTTGATTCGCGATTTGTTGATTCGTAGTTTCCCCCCTACCGCGTTTCACGATACAATACATGCTTACGCAGCGTGGGATCGTATTTGTTACGTTCCATACGGGACGTTGTATTCCGCCGATTCTTCTTTGTGTAGTAACAATGTGAGCTCTCGGTGCTTTTCAGCTTCACCAGAGAACGGTTCTTATTCTTGGCCATAATCTTGCTCCTCAACAACGAATGTCCCTGAATAAGGGATCCCTAAAGGATTTGATTCAAATCATCAGATAAAACCCAGAATGTTAATGTATAATAAAATATATGTAAAAAATCAAGGGAATTGTTACTCACTCCATATCCGCCGCGTATTCCTGCAATGCTTCCAGGGTTACAAATTCAAGCGCCATAGCATGCGTGGAGGCCAGAAGGACCAGGGGAGCTTCACCGGCATCGTAGGCTTCATTCCAGCGGAGGACACAGAGGCACCAGCGGTCGCCGGGCTTCAAACCTTCAAAGCCGAATTCAGGTGCCGACGTACTCAGGTCATTGCCGGTCGCCTTCGAAAACGCCAGAAAACGGCCTGTCATTTCTGCACAGACCACATGCACACCTGCATCACCAGATCCGGTGTTACAGGAGCCATCGCGGTAAAAACCGGTCAGCGGATCTGTACAGCATAACTCGAGTGGACCGCCAAGGACGTTCATAGCACCTGTTGACATAGGACGATCTCCTTAATTGAGGTGTTGGTTGTGTTGGGACATCCAGCGTATTTACAAACCTGTCGCAATGCGGTCTTCTTTCGCTAGTTTTTTATTCAATCGCGGCAGATGTTTTTTATTAAAATCTTCCTTTAATGAGATAAAGCTTTCGTACATGTCCTGGTAGTACACCCACTGTGAGTGCTGATCGGTGGTCAGAGGTCCCGGCCAGCCGGAAACATGACTATAAAGGGAGCGTACCCGGCTGAATAACTCAGAATAAAGTCGACCGGTCTCTTCGATTTTGATCGCAGCATTTTCATCAAGTTTTTTGTTTTCTTTCCGATATTTCTCGACCTGCCATATTACCGGCTGAATACCCGTGTTATCAGCCGCCAGCAGGGTGTACAGATCTGCGATCTCCAGCAGGGTGTCGGTCCATCGGCGGCGTTGTTCGACCTGCAGGTTGATACGTGGATCTTCGTCAACGATAAAGGTCCTGCTGTGTGTCCGGCCATTGACCGTAAGGCGAGCGGTGTAGAGGCCTGGTGTGACCCACGGACCGGATGGACCATCTGGTGATGGATTTCGGGTACGGATCAACGTGTGGTCGATATTGAGCGTATCCACCGGTGCTGCTGGTAGTCTGGGGTAGCGAAGATCCCAGACCATCCGGTTGATTCCGGCTGTAGAATCCGGCGCCAGATCACGGATCAACGTACCTGCTGCATCGTGGATGGCAAGCTGTATAGCGTCTTTAGCCGCCGGTTCTTTCAGATAGTAGTCGATCAAAGCGCCTGCCGCCGGATTCTTGCCCCGGAAAATCATGTCACCCGCATGGGCGTGGGCACGGGTGTAGCGAATCATTTCCGCATCAGGAATACCGGCGAGATGGGCATCGGCGGCGAGGACTTCAGGGGTAAGTTCCTGGAGGGCTGACAGATTATCCAGAATCCAGATACCACGACCGTGGGTGCCCAGTACCAGATCATTGTCTCGTGGATGAACGACCAGATCGTTTATCGCTGCCAGCGGCAGATTATTTCTGAGTTCGACCCAGCGGTCACCGCGGTCTAACGAGATAAATAGACCCAACTCCGTGCCCAGGTACAGAAGATCGGAATTTTTTGGATCTTCGCGGATGGTTCGCGCCACCCGCCTGTCGGGCAAGCCATTCGTGATGGCTTGCCATGTGGCGCCGTAATCGGCGGATCGGTACACATAATTGGTGAAGTCGTCGTTACGGTAATTATTGATGGCCACGTAGACCGTACCCTCTTCGTACCGGGAAGGCTCAATGCTATTGATCCAGGTACTTCGGGGTAGGCCGGGCATCCGGGCAGAGGCTTCAATCCAGGTCTGTCCCCCGTCACGCGAAACTTGAAAATTACCGTCATCGCTACCGGCATAGAGCAGCGACGGATCCATCGGTGATTCAGCGACAGCCGTGAGTGTCGGGTAGTATGGAATACCGTCGTCGAGTGAGAGTGTTGTATCGTGCGGCGCCATGCCCATAATAGGCAGGTTACGACGGTTAACGCCGGTAGTCAGGTCACCCAGGGCAGTCCAGGCGTCCCCACCATCTGTACTCTTCCACAGGATGTTGGTACCCGCATAGATCGTATTGGGGTCGTGATGCGACAGGATAAACGGGCCGTCCCAGTTGCCCGGCGCCATGGCATTGCCCAGTTCCGGTTCCGGCGTGCCCGGGCCCCAGGCATCCCAGTTACGTCGAGGGCCGATACGTCCTTTGGAATCACCCGGTCGGATGGCGCGGCGCTGCCTGGTGTTCAGATCAAACCGAGATAATCCGAGGTACTGAGATTCGACATAGAGGGTGTTTTCATCTTCCCGGTGCGGCAGATTGACGAAGCCGTCGCCGCCGCCGGTCCTCATCCATTCGTTATTCAGAATGCCGTCACTGAGATAGGTCGCGCCGGGACCGGCCCAACTGCCGTTATCCTGCAGGCCGCCGTAGACCCAATACGGTTTGCGCATATCCACGCTGACACGATAGAACTGGCTTACCGGTAAAGAGGTGACATACAACCACGTTATGCCGCGATCATAAGAGATGCCTACACCACCGTCGTCCCCTTTGATCACATGGCGGGAGTCCTTTGGATTCACCCACAGTATCCGGTCGTCCCCATGAAGAGACTGTCGAGGCGCGCGGAAGGTCTTACCGCCGTCTTCCGAATAGCTGTATCGGTTCATCATGTAGATCCGCTGATCGTCGTTGGGGTCCACTAGCGGCTGGCTGGCATACATGGGCCGTGGATTCCAGTTGCCCGTATAGGTCCAGGTCTCGCCCTTGTCTTCGGACCGATAGAGCCCTGCACGCCGTTCGTTGTAGGCGGTGGATGCATTGTACCGGTACCCCTGCTCAAGGGAAATGTACACGATGTTCGGATCACTTCGGTAAATAGAAATACCCATGCGTCCTTTATCCCCTGCCGGGAGTCCGCTCGTCAGTTCCTGCCAGGTAGCGCCACCATCCGTCGTCTTGTACAGCCCACTGCCCGGGCCACCGCCGTGGAAGCCGTAGGGCCGTCGCCGTCGCTGATAGGCGGCTGTATACAGGATATTCGGATCATCGGGGTCCATGGCCACATCCACAATACCGGTATGTTCATCTATGCCGAGCACACGATTCCAGGTCTTGCCGCCATCGGTCGTTTTATATAACCCCCGCTCGTCGTTAGGCCCCCACAGATGCCCCATGGCGGCCACATATACGGTATTCGGATCATCAGGGTGCATCACGATCCGGCCGATGTGATGGGAATCCCGCAAGCCCATATTGGTCCACGTCGTGCCGCTGTCCATCGACTTGTATACGCCGTCCCCCCATGATGAGCTCTGGCGGTTAGCCCGCTCTCCTGTGCCGACCCATACGAGACTGTCGGCCTTCTGGTGTACAACCACGTCACCAATGGAATGCGTTCCTTCGTTTTTAAACACGACTTTAAAGGTCACTCCATTGTTGGTCGTCTTCCACAGTCCGCCGGTCGCCGAGGCCACGTAGAAGGTGTATGGGTCTTTCTCCAACACCGCAAGATCCACAACACGACCGCTCATGGCGGCCGGACCGATGTTGCGGAATTCGAGTCCGTGTAACGTCTCGGAGGTTAACTCCTGCGCGGAAAGGGGAGCGGAAAGGGGATATGTGGCCGTGATCAGTATGAGTAAAGCTGAGAAATAGCGTGGCATATTGGGCTCCTGGACCTAAACCCCGGCCTCTTCCTTGAATGGGAAGGGGAGGAGATGGGGTTTTATTTTACATGGTGATACGAGATTTGGGAGAGTATTACGACTATTATAGAGCGGACGCAGGGAAATGACAATGATATTTACACTGAGGAGAAGATAATGAACAAATCAGTGATCATTTGCGAGGGACATACTCGGCGAAAACGACACGTTGCGAAAACGTTACGGCAATCTATGACGCTTGCTGAGAAAACGATCTGGGGATTTTTAAAAACAAATCGTCTCAACGGGTTCCATTTTCGGCGTCAGCATATTATAGAAGGATTTATCGTTGATTTTTACTGCCGGGCTGCCGGTTTCATCATAGAAATAGAAGACCCCATCCATGAGCGACGAAAAAAACAAGATGCAAAACGGGAACAGGTACTGAAGGCATGTGGACTGCGCATCCTGAGATTTTCAAGTGATCGTGTGCGATATGACCTGTTTAATGTCCTTGAGGAAATTCTGGCAGCTACCTGATCAATATCTAAATATACCCAGGTTGCTACTATCAATTCTGCTTGCCAGTATTTTTCCCGCCGTATATTTTCTTGCTCACATTTAATTTCTATTCACGAAAGTTACGAAGGTCGCCCCGCCCTGTGGTCGGGGATGAATTCGCCGCTTTAAACTGGATTCGATATCCAGTTTAAAGCGTAACGCATTGACTCAGGAGTCATTATGTCTAAGATCAAGCTGGCGCTTGTCGGTTGCGGCGGCATGGGGACGCGTCATCTGTACGGCATGCGGGAACTTCTGGCCTCGCCGTTCAATAACATTGAACCTGTGGGGGTCTGTGATATCCGTCTTGAAAATGCGGAACTGGCCGCCTCGGAAGCGGAAACACTTTTTGGTTATAAACCGGCTGTTTTCACCGACATGGAAACGATGGCGGTGGCCATACCGGATCTCGACGCCGTTTCCGTTGTCACTGATCCGTCGGTTCATCATACGGTCGTCTGCCGGGCGCTTGAGCTGGGCTGGCATGTGATGGTCGAAAAACCGATGGCCATCACCGTAGGCGCCTGCCGGATGATGATCGACACGGCCGCGCGCCACAGCCGCATTCTCTCGGTGGCGGAAAACTACCGGCGTGATCCATCGGCCCGCCTGATTCGCCATATTCTGGAAAAAGAGTGGATCGGGAAGCCTTACCTGGCCTGGTGTCACGCCCTCGGCGGCGGTAATACCATCTTTATCACGCCCTGGCGTCATATCAAAGATAAAGGGGGGCCTATCCTTGACATGGGGGTACATTATACCGATTTGATCCGATACCAACTTGGGGATATTGCCGAGGTCTACGGTGATGCCCGGTTGCTGGAAAAATTACGCTACAAACCTGAATCCATCGGTGATCAGTATACGTTCTACCAGAACCGCCACAGGGCGATGGAAGAATCGGTCCCCGCTACGGCGGAGGACGTGTCTGTTGCTCTGTTCCGCATGGAAAGCGGGATTATGGTCAACTGGATCATGGGTCGTGGCGGTACGGGCGGGATCGGTGGTGAGATGATCCTTTGTGAGGAGGGACAGATTGCGAGTTACGGCACCCGCGGGGGGCGTGCTGAAATACAGCGCAAAGGCAAGGATAAGGAAGGGCACGAAGCCCTTGTAGAGATGGCGTCCGACTTCGAGTTGGAGCCGTTGGCTGCCCACTTTTTCCCCGACTGCATCGGTGCAGAAAACGTAGACTGGCGGCTTATCGCCCTGGAATATTTCGAACTGGGAGAAGCCATCCTCCATGGGCGGCAGGTGGAACTCGATGGGCTCGAAGGCCTGAAGGATGTGGCGGCGGTCTATGCAATTTTAGAATCCTCCCTGGCCGGTCGGTCGGTCAGCATGCAGGAGATCGAAGCCTGTCAGGTCTACGGCTATCAGCAGGAGATCGATGAGGCGTTGGGTATTCCCGGTTAAAAAAAGATTGGTGAATGGTGATTGAAAACCTTAATGTCCGCAGTCGATTATACAATGAATCCAGGAACTAAATGCTGAGGAATTAAATATGCAAATTGGTTACACAACTTGGGGTATGCCGAAGGTGCCTATTGATGATGCCATTCCTTTTCTGGCGAAGCAGGGTTTTGATGCTGTTGAATTGACGGTATTACCGAACTATACTACGGCCATCGACACGCTGACGCCGAGTGAGCGAAAACGGATAAAAGGCTTGTATGATCAGCATGGGCTGGCGATGCCGGCAATTGCCGCTCATCGGTCTTTGCTGGCTGAGGCACCGGATGACCATGAAGAGAATATGAAGGTGTTGACGAAAGCCGTTGATCTGTGCGCCGAATGGGCGGATGGAACGGGTAAACCGGTGTTGGATACCGTCCTCGGCGGTTCGCCCGACGACTGGCACGAAAAACAGAATTTTATTATCGAGCGTGTGTGGGCGCTGGTCCATTATGCTGGAGAAAGAGGGGTTGTCATCGGCCTGGAGGCCCATACCGGCGCTGCGCTTGATACGGTGGAGAAGGCGGTCGATCTGATACATACTATTAATTCTCCTTATATGAAGCACAATTTCGATATCAGTCATTTTGACATTATGGGGATATCGACCGAAGAGTCCGTCCGGCTCATGGCGCCCGACGCGGCTCATACCCACGTAAAAGATCAACGAGGCAGGGCGCCGGATTTTGAGTTTCTGATACCGGGCGAAGGGGATTTTGATTTCGTAGCGTATTTGCAAGCCATGCACGAAGCCGGATATACCGGTTCCATTACAGCAGAGGTAAGCTATATGGTGCAGAGGCGACCGGACTATGATCCGATGGCCGCAGCGGCGATGTGCTATCAGACGCTGGAGAAGGCGTTTCTGGAATCCGGTGTGCCGAGGGATGGGTAGGGGCGGTAGGCGGTAGGCAGAAAGCAGTGGGCAGAAAACATTTCAATCACCAACAAGCAGAGCGAGCAAAGCGGAGCGCGTTTTAATAATGCCTCAAAGAGGCGTTCCTTACTTTCGATTGAGCGTAGCGAAATCCATCACCAAATTGGCTAGGACTCTATCCGGAAAGGGATTATTTATGGAATATCGTTATCTTGGGAAGACTGGATTGCGGGTATCGCCTATTTGTCTGGGGACGGCATTTCGAGGGGAAGTGGATGAACATGTCGGTATTCGGGTGATTGAGAGGGCGTTGGATCTGGGTATTAATTTTATCGATTCGGCGTTATACGGCGGGGGACGATCGGAGATTATCTGTGGTAAGGCGCTTAAAGGGCGGCGGGAAAATGCGGTCTTGTGTACCAAAATCTCCGGCACCATCGGAGATAGTCCCAATCACCATGGTTTATCTCGTGTAAACCTGATGCGCGGCGTGGAAGCCAGTCTCAAGCGGCTTCAAACGAATTATATTGATCTGTATCTGATGCATGCCTTTGATCCACATACGCCGCTGGAAGAAACAATCCGGGCGCTTGATGATATGGTCCGGCAGGGCAAAGTCCGGTACATCGGGTGCAGCAATTTTCCTGTATATAAGGTCATGGAAGCCTTATGGACCAGCGACAAACGAAATCTGGAATCGTTTGCCTGCCTGCAATATAATTATAGCCTGTTGGCCCGCTGGGAGACAGAACTGGAACTCATGCCCATGGCCCATGAGTTCGGCCTCGGCATCATGGCATACAGCCCCCTGGCGATTGGTTTGCTGACCGGTCGGTTCCGCCGGGGCCAGACACCGCCGGCAAATAGTCCCTGGGGCGGCGACCCGCGTCCCGGCCTAAGTCGGAATAAATATCCGTTCGAAGAAGCGATGACAGAACAGATGGATCAAATTATTCAATCGTTGATTGAAATAGGAAAGAAATACGACAAAACACCCGCGCAGATCGCCCTGGCCTGGATTTTAGACCACCCGGAGATCACGGCGCCCATTTTAGGGGCAGATCTACCGGAGCATGTAGAAGAGGCATGTGGGGCTGTCGGCTGGTCTCTGGAATCTGTAGACCGATGTGAATTGGATGAGGTGTCCAGGCCTTTGCTACCGCGTAAGTATGCCTGACCCTCCTCGTTTACGGCTGAAACATATCTCTCGGATCCGGCGGTCCGGGAGGGCGTTTTTTTGCTTCTATTTTGCTTTCCTCATACATGTGTTTTACGCGCCGGAATTTGTTAATGACCAGGACAATGAAAATGATCAGGATAACGCCCAGCATGATATTATAAATGGGATGTTTCCACCCCAGGATAACCGGCCATAGGGCCAGGATCGCCAGGATAGTAAAGGCAGATTCCAGGATCTCACGCCTTTTCATGATTAGACCTCAATATTAAAATGAGAGAGAAGAGCTTCCGTGATCTCGTGTCTCTCACGTGTTTCTGTGATCAGGTTTCATACTTCCAAATTAGAAGTCAAATTTTATTTCAACCAGTTTGTTCTCTCTTGCAGCCGTTTCACATCCTTCAATACACTGTATGGGGCCTTTTGCCCATTCGCCCGTTATGAGAAGGGGCAGGCCGGATAACAGGTGGTCCGACACATTTTTGTAGTACCCCTGCCAGTTATGTCCCCGGTCCAATTTCGGTACCTCGACGACCTGGTGACGCCCGTCTACACAGGCCCTCGTAACCGTCGCAGAGCCGTCCCATCCCGCCATGACCACCGATCCATTTGTACCCTGGACCGTCCACAGTGGTTTGGAAGACGCATGAATACTCGAATTGATCAACTGCGCTTCAAGCCCTGTATCAAACCGTACGTACGCCCGGCAGAAATCTTCGTTGGTGTTGTTGTGCCACACACGCTTGAGGAAATTGCCGTATAACGACGCCTGTTTGTTGATACGTTCTCCTCTGGTGTTGTGTTGCGGCACGAGCTGCAAAATTTTCTCGAATTGATGCGCGCCCATGTCGTACATGGCGCCGCCGGATATGGGCTTATGGGATCGCCAGGCCTGGCCCGGGGCGCCGTAACCGACCATATTGCACTCGATGGAATATAAATCACCGATGGTACCCGCTTCCACGATTTCTCGAAGAGACAGAATATCCGGGTCCCAATGCCGATTGTGATATACAGAAATCATCACGTCTTTCTCACGGGCGAGAGCAATCAACTCATTCGCCTCCGAGACATGGACGGTGAATGGTTTTTCGGTGATAACGTGTAGACCGGCTTCTAAAAACAGTCTGGCCACCGTGGCATGATAGACATGTGGGACAATCACAATAGCCAGATCGATCAAACCGCTGTTGATCAGATCCGTTGTATCCGTAAAGGTGGGAATCTGTTCTCCCTGTTCTTCTCTGGCGGCTTCAAGCCGGGCTGGATCTTTATCACAGATTGCAGCCAGCTCGAAACCGTGTGTGTTGGCAATCTGTTCGCTATGGTGCCTGCCCATGCCGAACAGTGGACCATAGCCCACCAATCCGATGCGTATGTTTGGATTGTCCTGCATGCCGCATACATAACGCAAGCCCTTAATCAACTGATCCTGAAAATCGGCGTGACCGAAGGTCCGGCGATCATGCCCCAGCGCCGTATAGAACACACGTCCCTCGCCGTAGTCGCGTACATAGCCCAGCGGTTTCCGCTCAAAAGTCCAGAGGCCATGCTGGAACCATCTGAGAGGCGCTTCGGTTTTGATGGCCATGTTGTAGCATTCGTCTTCCACACGAAAGGACGTACTCAGGCGGGGCAGGATATCGTCGATATCGGATCCGACGTTCACCTCAAAGGGCCCCAGCGGATCATGGCCGATGAATTCGGTCCCGATCATTTCGATATAATCCGTATATTGCGCCAGACCGACATTGGCGCCATGTACCGCGAGTAACCCACCCCCCTGCCGGACAAAACCGGTAATGCCCCTTTCCTGGTCCTCAGTCAGCGTGCCGCCACCAATATAGAACGCTGCGGCATCGAAGCCGGACAGATCGCGCAGGCGGTCCCGATCATCGGTCACCTCCAGGTCGAATTGTCCTGAATCGGCAAGCAGACCAGAAAACATCGCTGAAAAATCGCTGTATGGCGGGGCCGGTTGGTTGATTAAGAGTAGGATGCGTTTCATTCAGAATCCTTTCGGACGCCTGACCTCGGACCATTCCTTTACAAGGAAAGAGAGGAGGTGAGATGGCGTTTGGAGGGGTATGATTAATGGGCCTATTTTAAGCTCATGATTGTATGTTGTTTTGTTCTTCCTCGGTTCCGGTGACGGTCCGGATGCCGAATACCAGGTAGCCTGTCGACAGGAGAAAACAGGCGGGCCACCAGAGCCATGTGGGGAAGGGGGTTTCCATCAGGTCATGCAGGCCATCCAGCAAAACAGATGGGGTGACGGCTATTATCGCGAGATGGACCAGCGTTCTATAGGGTAACTCTTTCCGTAGAGCCGTTAAATAATGCCTGCCCAGAAGCGCGTATATCAGAACTTGCCCCATTCGGAATATATAGGAGATGATGATCAGAATTGGAAACAATAAGGAGTTAATCAGTGATCGGATAAAATCTGCGATTTCGTATAAGGTCTCCTGCGTGAGTGTTTCCGGCGGACCTGCAGGGAGGGGCTGTGTTTGCACATTAGAGGCCGCATCCCGGATATGAATGTCTGTTTTTGTCAGCAGCAAGCTGGCATTCGTTCCATCCAGAGAGGTATACTCACCGGTAGCATCAATGATCAAAAACACCTGGCCCGCCTGGTCATGCACCAGCACCGGCGTATTCACGCTGGTAGATAATTGACCTTCCGATATGGTGATGACCGGAATCTGATCAATGATCAAAGGCGCTTCCTGGGTCATCCAATCATCCACCGCGTTCTGAAGCTGTGTGTACCGCGGAAGCCAACCGATGGCCAGCAGGATGATCAGATACAGGAAAGGTTGGATACGCCAGTTCCGGGCGACATCATCATAGATGTCGCCGGAATAAAATGCCATCCATAATGGATGAAGAATACTGTAACGACGCATGCGAATTCCTTACTGCGTATAGCGGGTGGCACGTAGCCGGTGGCAAATGCATAATGTCAACTGAACGTCAACGGTGAACCAATCCAATCGGATGGCATGGTAAGCTGTAAAGCCTGGGTGATTGTCGGTGCAATATCAGTTATGCGAACGGGACGATCGATTGTAACTCCTGCCGGAATGTTTAAGCCGGCCAGCACGACCGGCGTGGTCATATCCTCATCGCAGTCCGTCCCATGTGATTGTCCATGCCCGCCGTGGTCGCTGGTGAGTATGATAAGACAACTGTCGGGCGCTGCATCAAGCACCTTTTGAATGCACTGGTCGGCGTTTCCTATGGCCTCTATATACGGATCAGACATCCACCCGTGATTATGACCGGCGATATCCACATACCCGAAATATACGAACGCCAAAGAAAATTCATGGCCCTGCATCCAGCGAACCGCCAGATCCGCCAGTTCATGATCACCCTCCGGTCTATCACAGTTATTCAAAAAGAAAGAAGCGTCCAGAAAGCCGGGTGGGGATAGATCGCGTAACTGTTCCCAATTATAAAAGGAGGCGGTCACCCCGCCGGCCTGATGGACAACCTCGATCACGCTCGGGACAGGTCGAACTTGCGGCGTCCACGTGTTGGTTGTAATACCATGCCGTTCGGGCAGACATCCGTAGAACATGGAAGAATGACACGGCAGGGTTGAGGACGGCATGACCGTCTGTGCCGTCAAGGTGTGAGCGCCCTGATCCATAAGTGTATCGATCGCCGGCGTATGGGCCTGCATCAGGCCATCCGGTCGCATGCCGTCTATAGAAAACAGGATGACGGATAAATTTTCATTCAAAATATGTTCTCCGGTGGTTGCCCTAAGCCTCCTCCCCTTTAATGAAAGAGAAGGGGAGAAGGTGAAAAAGTCCGGTGTGTTAATTATGACTTGGTGGCTACACTGAAAAGGCCACGGACCCATCTTCGCGTAACAGGGTACTGGCCTGGTTCATAGGGGTGAAGGTCGCTTCGGCGAGCAGGGTCTCATCCAGTTCCACCCCTAAACCCGGGGCGTTTGATATGGGAATATATCCGCCTTCACGCCGATGATCTGTTTTAAACACGGCGTTTTTCTCCGATTCATCGCCTTTGCTGTATTCCTGTGTGATGAAGTTTGGAATACTGGTGTCCAGATGAAGAGAGGCGGCGGTGATCAGGGGCGATAGAAAGTTATGGGTGACCACAGCACAATGGTAGGATTCGGCGATGGCGGCAATCTTCTTACAATGGGTCAATCCGCCGGCCAATGCGACATCCGGACGGACATATTGCGGACCGCCATGGGCGAGCAATTCACGGAACTCCCAGATTGTATTGAGTCGTTCCCCGTTACCGACCGGCACGCGAACCCGTTGGGCGACCTCACCCTGGGCCATGATGCTGTCTATCTGCAACGGATCCTCGTATAACATCAGATTGAATTCATGCAGGGCGTCCGCCAGAGGCATCGCAGTGAGTGGCGTCAGTTTGCGGTGGATCTCGATGATCAGGTCCAGATCCGGGCCGCCTCCTTCACGGGCGGCAGCCACCAGATCGCGTGCCGTCTTAATTAACCGATCTACCGCCATATCCTGATATCCACCCGGAAGTGGATCAAACTTAAGAGCCGTGAATCCTTCTTTTACTGCATTCTGAGCTGCTTCGTACATCGTGTCCGGCGTAGAACCGCCGCCGAGCAAATGCAGCCGGATCTTATCCCGGCAATTGCCGCCGAGTAATTCCCAGACCGGCACACCAAAATGTTTGCCTTTAATATCCCAGAGGGCAATATCGACCGCGCTGATCGCCCCGGACAGGGCGCTGCCACGAAACGGTGACATGCGATATAAATATTGCCAATGGTGCTCGATCCGAAAGGGGTTCTGCCCGATCAGATAGTTTTTAAATCGCTCGACAATTTGATGTACAGCTTCCGGATATCCCCAGCAGGCGGTCTGTCCCAGGCCGGTCAGGCCGGTATCTGTACGGATACGGATGAGGTACCCCCCACCAACAAAATAGGATTCGATGTCTTCAATTTTCATGGTTCGTATCCTCTCATTTTATTAACCATTTCCCGATAATGTCGCCCAGAGTTCAGGGCCGATCTGATGGAGCGATTCGATCTGACAATCCGCAATACCGAAACGGCGGTCATATCGGGCAACCTGTTCCGGTACGGCGATGCAGGCCATTCTGGCCGCTTTAGCGGATAGGACGCCGTTAATTGAATCTTCGATGGCCACGCACTGATCCGTGGGAACCTGCATTTTTCGGGCGGTCGTAATATATACCCCCGGATGAGGTTTGCCCAGGACCTCTTCCTGTGCTGAGTAGATGACATCAAAATGAGATCTTAGATCGAACTTATCGATCACCGCATCAATGAGCGCATACGAAGAAGAGGACGCCAGAGCGACGGGCAAGCGCAAACTGCCCACAAACCCGAGCGCCTGTTCGGCCCCATCGATCAATACCCCTCGTTGTTTGACTCCGACGATGACCGCCTCGACAATTTGATCGGCGATATCGGTTTTCGAAACCGCAGTCCATGGATGCTGCCGGTACCAGAAATCGACCACTTCATCCACCCGTAAGCCCTGTGTTTTCAGACAATCTCCGACGGCCATCTCCAGCCCCACCCGGCCGAACACTTTGATCTCGGCTTCGTGCCAGATCGTTTCCGAGTCGATCAGAATACCATCCATGTCGAAGATAACAGCTTTAATCATCAGGTTGTCGTCCTCACTCAAATATCTGTTGGGACACCAGATACTTTTTCACGGCCTCGTGGTTGAGCGTGTAGCCGAGGCCGGGTCGGTCGGGTATGAGAAGGCTGCCGTTTTCGAAGGGAAAGTCTTCGTTGACCAGGGTATTCTCCCAGGCCATGGGGCCTACCATATCATAGGGTTGGGTTATATGCGGCATACACGCGGCGACGTGTATGCCCATAGCGGCGCCCGGGCCGTAAGACACGGTTTGCGACCAGCCGCCAAAATTAAGGGCGTGGGCTAAGTGTGATTGGCGAACGGTGTCGATATAACTGGCATCGCCTATGATGGCATAGTCGATCGCCTGTTCCTGGTAGGCAGTCAGCAGATTGTCCGTACTGCTGACATGATCGGCTACGGGAAAAGAAATAGTCTGACGCAATCGTCGCCATTCCGGATAGTTGGCTGTTTTTCTCCGGGCGATCGGACTTTCAAGAGAATCCAATTTATGGCCCTGAAGCCGGCCGGCCAGTTCCTGAACAGCCCATACTTCTTTCAGGCGCCACCGTATATCCGGCCGGACTATCATGTCAGGTAGCACCGCGTGTATAGCCTCCACCCGATCGGCCACATAGTTTATACGGGCTTCAGGTGTGGTTTCATTCTGTGTTATACACTTCATTTTATACGAACGAAAACCGTGTTCCCAGCCCCATTGCGCATCTGCTGCCGTATGGTCCGGTGCCTTATAACCGGTGCATTGCGTGATAGGCAGTAGGTCTCGATACCGACCGCCCAATAATTGCCAGATGGGCACGCCCAGCGCCTGTCCTCGGATGTCCAGAATAGCCTGCTCAAAAGAGCCCGTCATCACGGGCCGTCTATCGGGTAGATTGATTTCCAACACATCCATACCCAGCCAGTCCGCTAACTCCCGATGGACCACATCCCACGGCGTGAACCGCTCTATTTGGGTCAGTCCAATGAGACCCTGATTCGTTTCTATCTCAGCGACACCATGTTCCGCCCGCTGATGGAGCGGCTGGCCGTAGGTGTCGTCCGACCACCACCAATGTCGTTCGGGCACGTTGACGACGTACAGGTTGATACGGGTGATTTTCATAACCGGTTTTCCCTGGTTTTTTAGTACGCCGTGAAATGTTCTGTTTATTTTCCCTAAGGCTGGTTTTGGCACAATCTATATCGTTCAACCTGACGAAGAAAGAGTTTTTTGGTCATTTTGAAAATCCCATAGGTGAATTACTTTCAGTACAAAGGGATTTTTCATTTGAATTTTCTATCCCGCATTGTATTTTCATTATTACATCCTAATTTCACCTTTCAGCCTGAATCAGGTCGACCTGATAAAATATCGATGTCTTTTTGTTTTCTCGTATAGCTGAGTAAAGAAACGAAATTATCATCCTGTTATCACGGTTGATTACGATTGGACGTCGTAGCGATGCTGCGCGCCCTTTGAGGAGATTCATGATATGTATACAGAAGAAGCAGGGATCAATTTCGATCCGCGTTTTGAAGATCCTGAAAAGCTAAAGGCGTTGACGCGTCGTGGATTTCTGGGTCGGGTCATGGGCGGGATTGCTGCCGGAACGGCCTTGATGACACTGACCGGCCGTAAGGCAACTGCCGCGCCTTTACCAGCCGATGAACCGGCAGAACCGAATGATGTCGGCTACTGGAACTGGGTGGCCGATCAGTTTGTTATACGCGATGATATCGCCTATATGAATACCGGTACCCGAGGTCCGTCGCCGGGCCCCGTACACAGAGCGCAAATTGCTGCACTGGAAGGCATCAACAGCGATTATCAGAGTTATTCCCGGTATGTATACAATAGTGAATTCAGAGACAACCTACGTAACAAGATGGCAAATTTTATCGGCTGTAAGTCCAGCGAAGTAGCGTTTACCAACAACACCACGGAAGGGATGGTATTCGGGACCTTCGGTATCGATATGGAGCCGGGGGATGAAATTATCACTACCAATCACGATCACTCCGGTGGTGTGCAGCCCATCAACCTGCGGGCTGCCCGGCAGAAAACCAAAACGGTGATGATCGATCTGTCCGACCACAAATTTCATCCGCCGGATAATCCGGACGAACTCGTCAAGGCGTTTGAGGCGGCTATTACGCCGCGCACCAAGCTGATCAGCTTCTGCCATATCAATTACACCGACGGTCTGCTTCTGCCCGTGAAAGAAATCTGCGAGATGGCCCGGGCGAGAGGCATTCTGACGCTCGTGGACGGCGCCCAGCCGCCGGGCATGCTGAAAATGAATATGCATGACCTCGCATGCGACATGTATGCCGGTCCGTGTCATAAATGGATGTTGGCCTCGATGTATACCGGCTTTTTCTACGTGCGTGAAGATGTCGTCGATCGCGTTTGGCCGACGGTATACTCCGGGCCGATCAACGGGATGTCCATGTATGGCCAGGAACTGACGGGCGCTACCAAGGATTATTATGAACCATACCTGGCCGGCGCCGCCAAGTTCGAATTACGTGGCTCCTCCAATGCCCCGGCCAGAGTCGCTATTAATGCGGCGCTTGATTTTCATAATATGATCACCCCCCAAGCCCTCGAAGCCCGTAACCGGTATCAGGCTGTCCGCCTGGCCAACGCACTCCGTAATATTGACGGTGTGACGGTATACAGTTCCGAAGATCCGCGAATGAGCGCGGCGCTGGTGGCCTTCAAGGTCGACGGCGTAGCCACCCGCGACCTGAATGCTAGACTCTGGGAACGGAATCGTATTTACATCCGCAATGTGACGCATTCGGAGATCAACTGGGATGCCAACCGGGCGTCCATGCATGTGATGGTGACCGATGCACAGACGGATAAGCTGATCGACGCCGTTGAAGAGATCGCCAAGGAGAAGAGGTTGTAACAATTGTTGATTGATGAATTATCGGTCTCAACCTTTAATTTGCTGATTGCTGAACATTTATATGGTATACAGCTTGCGACCATGCTGTCAAGCAGGAGTTTCTCATGGCTTTCTTACGTCATCTCGCTTTGCGTTGCCGTGATGTGGCTGTATCCCGTCGATTTTATGAAGAAGTCATCGGATTTACGTTCGTCGGCTATCGTGGTGAGGGTGCAGCTGTCGATCTGAGTGATGGCACCTCCAATATCACCCTGCTTCCCCACGGCAATCAACCACGACCTGTTCTTGAAGAAGGTGAGGAATATATCCACTTCGGTATTCTGGTCGATGACCTTGAGGCCATCTGGCAACGGATTAAAGTCTGGGGAGCAGAAAGGCCGAAAACAGTAAAAGGCCGGTACGATATTGATACTGAGACTTTGCCTGATATTGCATTTAAAGCGATCGATCCTGACGGCAATGTGATTGATATTTCTAGTGACCGCAACGAATGGCGCGGTGTTAAAGTATAATAGGTAGCAGGGGCAAGTAGGTGTAGGTCACACAGCGCGCGGTGTAAGTACAAACGGATATAAGCCGCGTCCGCGCGATAGTGAATATACATGAACCGATTGATGAAAGATCCTTTCCAGGGAGGGTTGTGTCTTTACCCGGTCGATTCTTACACTTTGTTTGTGTCATGTGCTTACTGTCTATTGACGTCACTTTCGCTCAGGATCAGGATGAGAAAGATCAGGAGCTAGCGTAAATGACGGAAAGCTTATTCCTGCGATCCTCCCGGGAGATGCGGACCACCACGCATATTCCGTTCCAGAATTGGGTACGCAGACAAGAAGCATTCTGGCTGCTCAGGGGCCTGATCGACAAGCCTGGAATAAGCGTTGCTTTACAACAGGACGCGCGGCGTGTTCAGGGCCTTGGGTATTACACTATCGGTCTGTATGCTATTCCTGCCGATGTTCAAAGCAAGCTGGCCATCGAGATAATCGATGACAGGCGGAATATGGTTTTAACCGAGTTAGCTCAGACCTATGAAACTATGGGGCAATTTCGTGAGTCGGAGATCGTGAGTGAACAGATCCTCGCCCTGACGTCTCCCCCCCCCATGGATATGGATCTGAATAATCTGGCACGGCGACATCTTAAAGCCGGGCGTTATAGCGCCTGTATAGCCACCATCAACCAGATTCCCTTGAATAAGGGGACAGAGGCCACACGCCTTCTATCGGCCCGGGTTTATGCTTATCGGGGGGATTTTGAAGATGCCTTAAGAGGACTTAGAAAGGCGGGAGGCAATCGGGAAGCCGTTAATATGGAACGCGTCCTGGCGCATCTTCAAACCCCAAGAGATTTTTGGCGTGATGATAAACAGAGACGCCGTACGTCCTGGATGCCTTCAAATCGGGTTCCCACGAGTCATGCGGTCAACGCTTCTGAGTTTCAGCGATCCATATTCGCTATCTCTCATTGGTTCGGTGCCAATTATCCTCTATATCCCGATGTAGACAACCGTGTTTATCCGCCCAATATGCCGCAGGACCTTCGTCCCGGCTTATATGGTTTTGCCTCCATAGGTGCCGTCCCTTTTCTGGTTTTCCAGGTCAAAAAGATGGATGAGGCTACACAGTCACGTTTGCGGGCGATCCTACAGGAAGTTCGACCCCAACCTGTTGGCGGCGATGCTATGCAGCCGTTGAAGCTGGACCATAAAATCTTATACCGAGCAACCGATGATGGATATATTGCCGTCTTAGTTCACCAGCCCTGGCAAAGCCTGGTCGTCAAACTGGCCTATCGGGACAAGGTATGGGAAACGCTGTAGAAAATGGTGGTTTGGTGATTGAAAAGCAAAACAGCAAAGCACCAGATTAGCAGCAAGGCAAGAAATAACATAACGGAGTGCGTGCCACCTCACCACCTCACCACCTCACTAACTTACCATTAATCTCCCATGGGTCTGCTGCGTTCCGCCGCTCTGGCGCTTGATAAGTTCATCACCCGTGCTGCCGATACGTTTGAACTGACGCGAGGACGTATTCCCTCCGGTACTTGTATTGCTTCCCTATGGCCTCGACTGGCTGGTGATTTGATCAGCCAGTTAGAAAACGAACCTGTTATCATAACCGGAACAAATGGAAAATGTACGACCAGTCGGTTTCTGGCGGAAATTTTACAACATGCGGGGCATGAAACGTTGCATACTCAAGAGGTAGCCGCTTCGCTGGATGAGGTCATCTCTACGCTGGTTCAGGCTTCGAACATACAGGGAGGTCTTCATGCCCATTACGGCATATTCGGGTTCGATTCAAGGATGTTGTATGAAGCCGTGAGCATATGTAATCCGCGGCTTTTCGTGTTAAACAATCTATATTTAGACGGGTTGGATTTCGAAGGCGGAACCGATGCCTTAATGCGGGAATGGCGACGTCTATTCAATACCCTGACTGTAGAACATCATCTGCTGATCAATGCCGACGATCCGATATTGTGCGGTGGATTTGTCCGTGGCGTCCCACCTCGCGTCACGTATTTCGGTGTGGAGGATGAGCGGTTGGCTATCGAGTCTCGTGCCGCCCGTTTTACCCGGTGTTATCGCTGTGGCACCGTCCTGTCCTACCGACTTGTGGCCCTGGCACACTTAGGAGACTACAGGTGCAGTACCTGCGGCTGGGAACGGCCGATGCCTACCATCTATGCCATCAATGTTGAAATCAATTCAAACGAATCCCGTTTTCGTATTATCACCCCTCAGGGACCGCTGGATGTACATCTTGGCCTGACCGGTTTGTATAATGTCTATAACGCCGTTGCTGCTGCAACTGCCGCGGTCTCCCTTGGCGTTAAAACGGCGACCATTCGGGCCGGTCTGGAAAAGGCCGTGCCGATGTTCGGTCGCGATGAGCGGGTGACCATTCACAACAGACAAGCACGCTTGATGCTGATCAAGAACCCCACTTCTCTTAACGAAACACTGAGAACGACGTTCATGGATGGCCACCCCTCCCGTTACTTGTTTTTAGTAGACGATGAGATCGACGCCGGTGGGGATGTCTCCTGGATCTGGGATGCGGATCTGGAGGTGCTGGCCACACGGACCAGCACAATATATGTTGCCGGTTCCGGCGCCGATCATCTTGTATTGAGACTCAAACATGCGGGGGTAGAAGTCACGGAAGTGAATATCGATATAGACGATGCCTTTCACCAGACCATGCGCCATATGCCGGACAATGCCCGGCTCTGGGTTATGGCCACTGATACGGCTATGTTTGAGCTGAGACAATCGTTGAAAGAGCTGGGGGTTTTGTGAAGATACGGCAGGTGGGCAGGTAGGCAAGTGGGCAAGTAAAATATAACCTTTGTAGCTTATGAACAACAACATCACCCTGCGCATTGGGGTTCTCTACCCGGATCGGATGCGTATCAACGGAGATTACGGTAATCTGCTGATCCTGACCAACCGGTGCCGCTGGCGTGGTATTGAGATTGAAACCCAATCCATATCACTCGGGGACACTCTGGCATCGGCCTATTTGATTTGCTTCTTTTCGGCGGCGGGCAGGATTGGCGGATGCAGACCTTTGTTGCAGACGACCTGAAGAAGAGCAAGGAGCAGGCATTACAGGATGCGGCAGCGCAGAAAACCGTCATGCTGTTGACGGGCGGTGGTTACCAGTTATCAGGCCAATTTTTCGAAGCGGAAGACGGCGGTCGTATTCCCGGCATCCACCTGCTTGATACATGGACTGTCGATAACGATGAGGTTATGTCGGGAGATATTATCATAGAATGCGACTGGCTTAGCCCCAATACGCTTGTCGGATTCGAAAGCCATAGCGGCAAGACGTTTCTGGGACCGACCGGCCGACCGTTAGGACGCCGGATTATCGGTCAGGGGAACAACGGCGAAGATGCCTTTGAAGGGTGCCGGACGGAATATATTTTCGGCACCTATCTTCACGGACCGATTTTGCCGCGCAACCCGCATTTCACCGACTATTTAATCCATCTGGCGTTAAAACGTCGCTATGGTGATGTCCCTCTTATTCCCCTCGACGACGAATTGGAATGGGAAGCACATCAGCGTGTGCTTGATCAGGCGGGGAGGTGAAGGAAGCAAGTGGGCAGGTGGGCAGGTATAGAAATGATGTTACATCGTTTTTTGCCCACCTGCCCACTTGCTTCCTTCACCCCCACGGCGGCTGGTCACACCCTTTAAATGGATAGTGATCTTCTGCGCGAAAATGGGGCAGAGGGGGGTAGGTATTGACCCCTTCGATGGCTTTGCCTCGGCAAAGGTAAGCCGGAAAGTTTTCCCGTTTGATTCGGGTGGTTGTGGGGATATATCGGAGGGTCAGCCCTCCCCGGCGTTTGTCGGAAAGGTTGGCTTCGGAACCGTGTATCAGAAACGGATCGTGCAAGGAAACGCCACCGGCAGGGACAACGACATCGGTGGCCTTCTCCTCATCTAGATACTCATCCAATGTTGAACTCAAGACATTGGCTTTATCTTTTTCAGAACGGTGTTTGTATAATTTTTGACCGTTATGCGTCCCCGGTATCACCCGCATACATCCGTTTTCAGTTGTAGAATCATCAACTGCCAGCCAGATGGTAATCACTTCCATAGGCTCCAGTGGCCAGTAGTTGCCGTCCTGATGCCAGAGAACCGGCAACCCGGTTCGAGGTGGCTTGCTGATATAATGTGCCGCAAATAATGCAATATCCGGTCCGAGAAACGGTTCGATTACATCTATTAGCCGCGCGTCTGTACACAGGCGAATCCAGAACGGATCATCTACAATCAGGTCATGGTGATAGCCTTCCGGCCGTATATCAGGATATTTTTTTCCCATCCACTCGATATGGCCCTGCGCTTCTCTGGTTAGATCCTGATCAAGTACTTCAGGTATAACGACATATCCGTCTTCTTCATACCTTCTGATAATCTCTTCACCGGTCATGGTGAACTCCTGATTGGTTTTATTTTTGGGCATACACATTGATCTGCCCTACGATGATGGGGCGTTAAAAAACAATGGCGACCGTATTTTCAATTTTGGTGTCGATCTTTTTTATGCCGCTGGGCGGGCGACTGTCATATCTCATCTGATAGGACAGGACCAATACAAGCGGACCGCCGAGATCGACTTCCAGGTTGATATCGCTTAACAGCCGGAAATCCCGCATGGCACGGAACTGCGGTTGGATATATACGGTCCAGGCGGAGCCGACCCGGTCATTGATATTGAATCGGGAAGATAGATAATTGCTCCATCGGCTTACCGTCGTTCGGTTGGGGTGTTTTGCTAGGACAGGAATGCCCAGACGCTCATGTTCCAGCATGTATCCCGATCCTTGCCATAGATGAAAGGCCGGGTGGTCAATCAATCGAAATCGCAGACCGGCGCCTACAAGTATACGCGTGTCCAGAAATATCGTCTTATCGAAATTGTACTGGCCGAACATCTCCAGGCGAAACCCTTCCCGTAACTGGTACATCTGCCGGAAATGCACCAGGGCTTCGTTCGAAAAACGTTGTCCCTGTTCCCAACCGAATTCACTATTCGTCAGAATAAAGGTAGTCACAGTGGGCCTGACGTAATCCAGACGGCCTTCCACAGCCAGCTCTTGAATATCCGTGTTACCTGTCTGCGCCTCCACCCCTGCGGCAAAACTGCCCGAGAATCCGGTGTCGCCTTCTTCCTGTCTATATTCTTCAATGTTCACCTGGGCATACGAAGGCGCATTGAAGAGAATCAGAAGTAGAACTGAAAACAGATAGTTTAGTTGTTTCATTGAAACCTTGCCCAATTTGGTGATGGGATGTGTCCTTTGGACACGATGCGGGCCCTCCGGGGTTTGTTGATTGATTTCGCTGCGCTCAATCGAAAGTAATGAACGCCTCTTCGAGGCATCAGTTAAAACACGCTCCGCTTCGCTCGCTGTGCTTTTTGTTGATTTGGTGATTGAAAGGCCTACCGGCCTGCCTAATTTGTTGATTTGATTTTTTCAATCACCCAATCACCCAATTATCTATAATCGCCTACCCCTGCTCATGCTCCAGATGTTTACGCAATGCACGACCTGCGATGCCGATTTGATGTTTGAAATCCTGAAACGTATAGCTCTGATGAAAGTCCCAGTAGCTGTTCCATACGGCCTCTCTTTTGTCTTTCACTTCGGCATATTTCGTCAGAGACTGGCCCAGATCCGTGCGTCTTAAATTATCATAGACTTCCTGCGTAAGATAATACCCGTATTTCGGATCTGAGGCTTCGTAGCCGTATTTGATCATAGACCGGGGTTGATCGGAGCCATGCGCCGCTTTGGCATGGAGGATGGAAGAGCAGGTCATAACGAGCGTTCCTGCTGTAACAGTCAGCTTCTCCTGACCACGAATCCAGCCGAGTTTCGACGTCTGAGGCGGCGTATACAGCCGGCGGTGGCTTCCGGGTAGCACCATCGTAGGCCCCATTTCCTCTGTCACGTCCTGTGGGTAATACATACACAGGATTTCCGTCAGCGGTCGATTGGCCATCCAGGTGTCGTCCACATGCCAGCCACCGCCATCACCGGGTCCGGTCACAAGATGGTTCCAGAAACGGAAGGGACTGATGGCGACATCAGGTGTTCCCAGTATAAACGCCACCAGTTCAACCACACGCGGATGACAGAGTAGATCCCCGACTCGCTCACATTCAAAGATGGAAATTCCTTTATATTCCATGCCATCTTTGAATGTTTGCTCCACCAACGCCGGATCAAACCAATCTTCGAGGATCACATATCCGGCGTCCATGAATTGTTTTTTTAACGATTTGAAATCTGGCTTCATCCACAACCCCTTGTTGTTTTTGAATTATGAATGTTGAATTATGAATGTTGATCCAAATTTTTTTATTCATAATTCAACATTCATAATTCAACATTTATAATTCAATTCACTTTCTCGCCCCGTGCGGTGTGTAGTCCAGGCCTTCGCCCGAGGCGAAAAAACGTTCCAGAATGAATTCATGACCTAGCTGGGTATGGGCATTATCAAGAGGATATTCTATGCCTGGGAATGAGATCACACGCCAGCCGTCGGCCATGGCTTCCTTGACATTTTTATACGGACATTCATTTTTGGGGTCAAACATGAACTCACTGTCAAACGGACCGAAGTAATTCCACGAGATCACGTCGGCCGCCACCAGATCAGCATTCGCCCAGATATATAGGAGGTGCTGCTGCTCTCCGCAGATCAAGGCGCGAAGCGTTCGGAGATCCTCAGTGGAAACGCCGGAGCCGTTGGATAGGTTCATTTCAGCCTGGTTAAGCCAGGATTCAATTTTTGTAGCCATTCATACTCCGTAGGGGAACAGGGGCCCATTTTAAATGCTCATCACGTCGTCCAAAATTATGCGAAGTCCGATTCGATCTGTCAAGCGTGATTAACGGATGTTACGCCAAGATCATGTCCCCATTCGATTTTTATCACACCTATCTCATTTTTCTCTTCGAATCTGCGCAGTCTGCCTGGATATCGTGGCAAGCTGGTCTTCCTTCCACTCTTCCTGTTGCTGCATCGCGTACAACGAGGTGTATCCGCCCGACCAGTCAGGCGGCACCAGACACGGACGCTCATCGTGATGGGCCCATTGCGCCTGTTCACCCCGTACAATGACTCCTTCATATCGGCTGGTCAGCGGGTTGGGGGTGTA
>CAJXCW010000026.1 GCA_913051705.1 uncultured bacterium | reverse complement strand
TTGTCTTGTCTATCGTAACTGCTTTCACTCTTAGACGGCGCAGGTAGCGTGATACCGTTTACCTTTGCCAGCGCGTCGTTTAAGGTGGTGCGTGTGCTCAGGCTTTTCGGTATTCCTTTCTCGTCCTGCTCATACCAACTATAACGATTGCTGTTCCACTTATACTTCTCGACGGCCTCCATCGCTTTGGGAGACGGACCAAGGGGATTTTCATTGCTCGACATGCGAATGATACCGGGCGGTAACCCCGCGCTGTGGATATCATTTATGGTGAGTGCTTTCCCCGACGCCATCTGCTCGGCCAGGGCCAGGCGGTCTGCTAATGTGAGGACACCGGCCGCTGCGATGGCGTTCATGAGGAAATTGCGGCGGGAGAGGACGGGTTTGTTATCATCCATGTTATACGTCTCCTGAGATGAGAAGAGAGGACCCTATGAGGAAGTTGAAGGATATTATAGCAATTGCATAGTACACAAAAATCCGAAGGTTGTCATTGGTGAAATTTTTCGATCAGTTGGGTCTCCACCCCATAGGCGTCATATCGGTTTACCGAGTACAAATTCCGGGTTGGTGATGCTGATCACAGTGGTATTCGGCGTGATAGCGGCCAGCATGGCATCCAGGTCATGACGTAATCATCTGTCAACGGCACCCGGATCGCGTTGGTATCGTAACCCGCGTCCCTGCGGCGCGTGAAGACCTTGGTCATATCACCATATGAGCAGGGCGGCGTAATACAGCAATTGGCCGGAACCACCTTCAAACAGCAGGTTGTCATTCATACGTTCTCGACACGGCAGCCGATGGATTCCGACCAATTTTCTGACCAGATCACCAGAAGCAGACCAGGCATACCGGTTCACACCGTGTATATAATCTGAGACAGCTTCCATTGCTCGCGGCGAGGGGCCCATCGGATTTTCATTATTGTTGATATCGACATCGCCCGGCTCGGCGCCCCATCCGTGAAGATCTTTCGCGGTAAGATTTCGCCTGCCCGTCGTCTGCTGGGACATCGCCGGGCTGTCCGCCAACATCAGGGTACCGGCACTGAGCAGCGCTCCTTTAAAGGAAACCTCGTCCGGAGATAGGGGGTTTATTCTGATGATCCGTACTCATTTTAGTCTCCTTTATCTAATGACTCGTTCCCTCACGATTTTCCACCGATCATTTTCCTGTTTGAGCTTGAATTCTTTATCTACAACGGACTGCAACGTATCCGACCGATAGGATTGCGTGAACCGAACGTAAACCATCGTACTGTTAATCGGTAATACCTTCATGTCGCTCACCATGACTTCTATGAACCCGGGCTTGCTCAGCCGTTGACGCCTTGCCGTTTCCCAATCCCGGCGCGGTACATTGGACGGCGTCTGAAACTCAGGGGCATAGAACGATAGATAGGTATCGGCATCCTGTTGCGACCAGGCCTGCGACCAGGCGATGACGGTATTGGTCACCTGCTGCTCGGGACTGATGATAACCTGTTCTGTTTCAGGTGGTGCGGCCGGTGGGTCTTTTACCGGTGCAGAGGACGGTACCGGAACCGATTCGCGGATCGGGGGCGTATCAACTTGCCGTTTGGCTGTATGGATGCCGAAGAGCGCAGCTGTTTTTATAAACGCGGTAGATGTGGCGGCTTTAAGCGCTTCCCCTTCGGCATGATACAAGGTCGCGGTTCCGAATTGTTGTTTTGTCATCCCGGAGGCCGTTATTTCCCCCAGGACGATAGCCACATTTTCATCGATGTCATGGGACAGAATCTTGAAACTCCATTGTCGTCCGTATTTTTCGTTCAGACGGGTGACAATGGACCGGGTATCCCGGTCATCATCCGACTCATTCATACCGGAGGAGGTCTGAGCTGAATCAAGCGGGAAAAATCCGGCGCTCGCATGACTTGGCTCAGCATTCTGATGCCAGAATATAAACGTCAAACAGATGATACTTATTGACGTTCCATAGCGTCGACAACACCGACAGCGCCTCATCATAAATACCTCCTGATGTCCATAAGTACGGGCTAAATGCTCAAGAAAGAACTTCTTTCAGCGCGGAGACAAACACTTCCGTCTCATCGTGCCTTCCTATCGAGACCCAGCATAGATCTGGAAGAGCTCCGCCTCATTCAAGGGTTTGTAACATACGGCGCCCAGCCGGATCGCCCGGATGACCTCTTTTTTTGCGGGCAGGACGAACGAACCGCCCCGGTAGTTGAGCAGCCACTCGACGTTGTGGCCTTTCTCCAACGCTGTCGCTGGGAGATAGTGTGGTGCTGTACAGCGATGGGTTATATGAGGCCAAAAGCGAGGCCGCCGAGCAGTACGGTTTTGAGCGGATGGCGGATACATTGGGCGCCTTAGCCGGTGAGTTCGGCACAGGTGCTGGCCGACCGACTGATGGCGGCGGTGAATGACTATGCGGGCGGTATCATGGCTGAGTATGATCAGACGGTCGTGGTACAGCAATTACAACCGTATTTTCAGCCATTATGTTTTCTCAATATGGATTTTCTCGTCTATAATCAGACGTGAAATGGCATGCGAAACCCCGAATCGACTGTGAGGTGCTGAGAACAGAACATTGGTATCAATTGTTACGATCATGTTGCATATACGATAGCGTATATGTATACTTTTGGCAAGTATAAGCGTCAGTGTGGGTGGCAGGTGGTAGGTAGCTCGACATTAATGTTTATGTATCCCCGCGGGTGAATAAAGAACTGTTGACACCGGTATCAGGTCTCGTATCTTTATCTCAACCTCATAAGAAACGTAAAGTTACATCGAAGGACCACGATCCGAGGCCCTACATCACCATGTCTGATCTATCCTCTCCGCAGGACCGTATCGATCGCCTTTTGTTCAGCCTCTCGTCTGTCAGTGATATCGGGGAGACCCTCACCTCATCCGGAGATTTTTCAGTAAAACTGAGATCGCTGTTGCGTCTCGTTCTGGGTGTCCTGACCATATCGAAGGGCGGGTTGATGTTATACGATCGCGAGCAGGACCATATGACGGTACAGGCCACGAGCGGCTTGCGTGGAAAAAAGACGGGCGCCTATGCGATAATCCAGGAACCTGACCATCATGAATAGAGAAAACAAATTATCCGATAGTTCAGATCAGACAGCGGCCGATTCAAAGCCGTCTAACACCCCGTCTGCGCATTCTAAACCATCATCTTATAGAAGGCAGCCTCGTCGAAGTTTTCTGGAAAAGTGTCTTGCTGCATGCGGCGGGATCGGCTTTCTATGTATGTCGTATCCTGTGCTTCGGTATATTGAGCCTCCGCCTGAAACCGAAGGGCCGAATCGAATCGAGATCGATAGCGCAGAACTCCCGACAGGAACGTCCACGATGGTGATATATCGTGGACGGCCGACCTTGGTCGTCCATGGCCCGGATGGATTTATCGCCTATAGCGCCGTTTGTCCTCATCTCGGATGTGTGGTCAAATGGGCCGAATCGGATGAGGAATTCCGCTGCCCATGTCACGGAGGAAGATTCGATATAAAGGGGCAAAAGCTCGGAGGGCCGGTGCCGGGACCACTGACCGCTATCAAGGTTCAAGAGGTTGGCAACAAAATACTTGTAGGCGCATAGAATGCGTGATTGTTGTGACGAACCGGTGCGGATATGAACGTTAACATCGCGTATTGATAAGGATCTGGTTAGATATATGCTGAACCGTATGTTCGTCCGTGTTGGTCGTTGGCTGGAAGGCCAGATGGCACTCGCCGGATCCGGGTGGTTGATTGATGGTACGCCCCCGCTGACTGATGAGAATAAGGAGGTGGGAGAATGACGCGCAGATGGTATCTCATCTGCCTGCTCAGTCTGGTCGCTCTCCCCATTCGGGCGATCAGTCAAGAGACTACGTCCAGCCGGACAGATATGAATGCCTGTATTCTTTGTCATAACAGCCTGGATGATGACGAGATGGCGACCCCTGTCTCGACGTGGCGTCGGAGTGTTCACCGTTCGGAGGGTGTCTCATGTCAGGACTGCCATGGCGGATTACCGAATTCAATGGTAAAAGAAAACGCGCACAATCCCGATGCGGGGTACCTAGGCGTCCTTGATTCGACCGTGGTGCCTGAGGTCTGCGGCACATGCCATCAACAACAGCGTGAGAATTATGTATCCAGTCCACATGGGATTGCCGGCTCTTTCTCGCCGAACTGTGTGGATTGCCACAACGACCATGAAATCGTTCACCCACAGGTGACGCGGATCGCGATTCCGGATAAATGCAACAATTGTCACGAGGATAGCACCCTGGAAGAATTCATAGGCCTGGTGACCCAGGCTCTGGTACCGATTTCGGATGCCAGGCAGGAGGTAGAAACCCTTCGACCAACCGGCGTTTCGGTTGATTTTATTCAGGCGCAAGTTGAACTTGCAAAAAATACGTACTCATCACAGGTATCTCATGTGTTTACCTTCAGTACGATTAAACCCCAGGTGAAGTTCTTGCAGATGGATTTTGATGAGATTAATAAGGATATTACGGCGGTCAGAGACGAAGTGAATACACGTCGGAAATTCGGCTGGGTGATTATCGTCTTATTAGTTTTTATGGCGGGGATTATCTGGATGTATCGCAAGTCACTCCCTGACGAGGAATGAGCGTGTTCACTCGGCCCGCAGGGCTGTAATGGGATCGAGCCGAGCCGCCTGTATTGCGGGATAGACCCCAAAGAGGATGCCGACGAACGTTTCCTGCTGAACATCATCGGCGGTAAACTGATAAATGCCAGCGGCAGCAATGGCAAGGATGATGATCACCACAGAAATTGTGGCAAAACGCATAAGTAAGGCTCCTTCACGTGACGGATATATCAATGGCAGTAAAGTCGTCCTCAGCGTTCTTCATAAACTACGGAATTGCTGGCAATCCGGCAAAGTTTGAGTAGAAATCGGCGACGGCATCGGCGATGACCTCGAACATCGCCCTGCCCAATTCGGCATCGGCGGCGGCGGGATTGTCCGTATGCCCCGGTCCCTTCGCCCAGGTGCCATGGACCTGTACGACGGCGCCGGTCAGGTCGACATCGAGGCCTGAATCGTCCTCGGATACATCGTGCACCCGTTTTAAGCCTTCTTCCCGAACCATGTCCGGGCGCAGGGCCATCATAATGGACGTTTCGAAGCGACCGGCGTGACCGGGAATAAGAGATGAATCCAGCAGATTTTTCTCGAGCAGCGCGGGCCGGGCGATATCCCAGTAGTTGCCTGTAGCAACGGTCACCGGATGATCGAGTCGGTTGACCAGATCCTGGCCGACTACGCCGACATGATCTGAATTACCGCCATGGCCGTTGAGCACGACAATCTTTCGAAAACCGCAGCGTACCAGCCCCTCGAGCGCTTCCTGTACGGCGATGATAAAGGTCCGGCTGGTAAGGGATATCGTGCCGCCGAAGGGATAGTGATGCCAGGAACTGCCGAAGGGCAGGATCGGGGCGACGATGACGGGTGTACGTTCTGCGGCGCGTTCTGCGGCGCGGCGAGCGACGTTTTCACAGAGGATGATATCCGTTCCCACGGCCATATGCGGACCGTGCTGCTCCGTGGCCGCCGTGGGTAACACAGCCACGGCCTGCGGTGCGGCCGCTGTAATCTCGTCACGCGTCATTTCCGAAAATAAAATGGACATAGCCTTTTCCTATGGTCAGTGTAATATCAGGATATCAAGATTCACTTTTTTTGTGATAGCCGATGCAATGCTTCAAGAAGCGCACCGTAGTATGCCGGATCTTATATCCTGCTTCAGATAGTTTCGCGCGGACAATGCCTTCCCGGTCAATTAGAAACGTCCCGGGATGTGGAATACCGTCCATCCGCGAACCCGATTTCAACTCTGTATTGCGAATGCCGTAGGCATCGATGGTCTTGCTCTCTGCGTCGGAAAGCAGAAGATAGCCGACCTTGTTTTTATCTGTGTATTGCTTAAGTGTTTCTACCGAATCATAGCTGATGCCGACGATCTGAAGGCCCGCATCTTCGAACTGTTTGAGATCTGTTTGCAGTTGCCCCAACTGCTTTTTACAAAAAGGTCACCAGGAAGCCGAGCGGAAGAATATGATCGCAACCGGGCCTGTTCTGATAAGATCATCCGGAGAAACATCCTGATCGTTTTGATCTTTCAGATTAAATCCCGGTGCTTCTGTGCCGACTTCGGCCCCCCCAATCAGCAGCGCCTGCATTCGGTGCGACGATGAACAGCGCGACCATCGCTATGAATGCAGACAACCATCCTCCGAATAGCGTTGCATGTTGCTTTAGCATGAAAAGTTTCTTTCACAGGTTTAAGTATTCGCCTTGCGGGTATCGGATTTTGAGTAAGTCTACCATATTAAAAAGTGCCTGTCAATACTATAAAACAAGGTTAAACATGCTGGGTTCTGTTAGCGTACCATGGACGTCCGCAAAATTAAGCGGGGATAGTATGGATGACTCGTGAAGCCTGCGGGCCCGAACTTGTCCGATCCTATTTCCTCCTACCGGGCCAGTTCTTCCGCCAGAATACGTCCGGTATGAGAAAGGGAGGCGGCCACCTCTTCAGGCGGCCCGGTGGCTGAAATATGACCGCCCTGGTCGCCGCCCTCCGGGCCGAGATCAATAATCCAGTCCGTGGTTTTGATCACATCCATGTTGTGTTCAATAACGATCACCGTATTGCCCTTGTCTACCAGCCGGTTGAGGACAACCAGAAGCTTGCGGATGTCATCGAAATGTAACCCCGTTGTGGGTTCATCAAGGAGATAGATCGTTTTGCCGGTGCCGGGGCGCGATAGTTCCTTAGAGAGTTTGACACGCTGTGCCTCGCCGCCCGACAGGGTGATGGCGGACTGGCCGAGGTGGATATAGTCCAGGCCGACGTCGTAGAGCGTTTGCAGCATGCGTTTTAATTTGGGCACATTTTCGAAATGCGCCAGCGCTTCGGCTACGGTCATTTCGAGTGTATCGGCGATGGTCTTTCCTTTGTAGGTAACTTCGAGTGTTTCCTGCATGTACCGCTTGCCCCGACATTCCTCGCACGTTACCCACACGTCCGCGAGAAAGTGCATTTCGATTTTACGTACGCCGAGTCCCTGACAGGCTTCGCACCGGCCGGCCGGCACGTTGAAGCTGAACCGCCGTGATTTATAGCCGCGTACGCGCGCTTCCGGCGTCTGGGCGAACAGAGCACGGACCTGATCAAAGACGCCGACATAGGTGGCCGGGTCGGACCTCGGTGAATAGCCGATGGGCGCCTGGGTGATATTGATCACTTTATCCAGGTATTGCAGCCCTTCGATTTCATCGTGGGGACCGGGATTCAGTTGGGATCGATGCAGCTTGGAAGCCAGTGCCGGATACAGAATATCATTGATCAGCGAACTCTTGCCGGAGCCGGATACGCCGGTGATACCGATGAACAGGCCGAGTGGCAGGGCTACATCAATATTCTTAAGATTATTCTGCCGTGCCCCTAGAATGCGTAGCTTCTTGCGCCCCGGTTTACGGCGTGTTTCCGGTATTTCGATCTGTAATCGACCGCTGAGATAACGGCCGGTCAGAGAGTCTTTATTCCGACGGACCGCTTTGGGCGTTCCCTCGCTCACGATGCGTCCGCCATGGGTCCCGGCGCCCGGGCCGAAATCGACCAGATAGTCAGCCTGTTCGAGCGTATCCCGATCATGTTCCACCATGATGAGTGTGTTTCCCAGGTCGCGCAGATTGAGCAGCGCCTGAATGAGTCGGCGATTGTCACGGGGATGCAGTCCGATGGTCGGCTCGTCGAGCACATACAGCACACCGGTCAACCCGGAACCGATCTGGCTGGCCAATCGAATACGTTGCGCCTCACCGCCGGACAGGGTCGGGGCCCGACGGTCCAGGGCCAGGTATTCCAACCCCACATCAGCCAGAAACCGAAGTCGGTTTCGTATCTCCATCAGGACCTCGCCGACCAGTTTTTCCTGTTCAGCAGACAGCGTAATCCGGTTAACAAATATCAGGGCCTTATCTACTGCCAGGGTACACAGATCAGCGATGGACAAATCATTGATCGTCACCGCCAGGCTCTCCGGCCGCAGACGTCCGCCGCCGCAGGCTGAACAGGATACAGGCTGAAGCATACGCCCTAATTCGGAAAACTGATTGGCGTACCTGGCGACGAGTTCAACGGTGGGAAATATACCACGGAATTGGAAAGAAAGAGAGGATGATTGTAGGAGAGGAAGAGAGGAAGGTTGCCCCATCTTTTTTCTTCCTTTCGCTTTATTCCCCACCCCGATCCACAGGCCACTACCATGCAGGATCACCTGAAGCTGTTCCTGGGTCATTGATTCGATGGGAGTATCGAGTGAAAAGCCGTATTCTTTGCCTACAAGTTCGAGCATATCGAGTATCGGATGCGATGCTATGGGGCGGTCCCACCAGACCGTCAGGGCTCCCTGACGGATGGATTTCGACCGATCGGGGATCAGCAGGTTGAGATCAATACCGGGCTGCATGCCGAGGCCTTCGCATTCCTGACACATGCCGGTCTGATGGTTGAACGAAAAGCTTTGTGGAGACACTTCTTCATAACTTGCGCCGCATGATGGGCAGGAGTAATGCTGGCTGAAACGGACATCACGACTCTGATCGGCATCCCGCTCCTGGATCTCGGCAATCACCCATCCTCCCGATAGTTCCAGGGCCGTCTCAACCGAATCTGCCAGCCGCTGTTGCGTCCCTTTCCGGATAACAATGCGGTCCACCACAACGCATACTTCGTGTTTTCGGCGTTTATCGATCAGAATGTCTTCATCCAACCGATGCAGTTCACCATCGATGCGTATTCGGACAAAGCCGTTGCGGCGGGCGCGGTCCAGCAGGGCGTCATAGCCCTCTGCTCCATCGGGTTCCATTGGCGCATGCAAAGTCGTCCGTGTCTGTTCCGGCAAGGCCAGAATACGATCCACAATCTGACTGGCCGTCTGGACGCCGATGGGAATGCGGCATTGGGGACAGTGTGGTAAGCCGATCAGGGCATAGAGGGCACGGAGGTACTCATATATTTCCGTGATGGTGCCGACGGTAGACCTTGGATTCCTGCCGGCGGCTTTTTGTTCAATGGAAATGGCCGGCGAGAGCCCCGTAATGTGGTCCACCTTCGGCTTTTGCATCTGCTGCAGAAACTGCCTTGCATAGGCGGAAAGAGACTCCACATACCGCCGCTGGCCTTCAGCGTAGATCGTATCAAGGGCAAGAGACGTCTTACCGGAGCCCGACACCCCTGTAAAAACAGTCATTCGGTCACGGGGTATTGTCACCTGCAGATCCCGGAGATTGTGTTCTCGTGCCCCCCGTACGGTGATTTCCCGGATGTGTCCGTCTTTAGCCGCCGAAATATTGTTTTTTCTGGCCGGTTGGTCGATCTGCAACCTCTGGCCAGACAGCACCTGGCTCAAGATTTGACCGGTATACGATTCAGCTACCGCCGCCACCTCTTCAGGGGTCCCTTCGGCGATGATACGGCCACCGCCTTCACCGCCCTCCGGTCCCAGATCGATGATCCAGTCCGCTGTTTTGATGACTTCTGTATTATGTTCGATCACGATAACCGTATTCCCGGCATCCACAAAGGCATGCAATACATTGAGAAGATGCGTGATATCCTCAAAATGGAGCCCGGTTGTCGGTTCATCGAGTACGTACAGCGTGCGTCCTGTGCTGCGTTTGCAAAGCTCTTTGGCCAGTTTGATCCGCTGCGCTTCCCCGCCGGACAGCGTCGGCGCCGGTTGTCCGAGTTTGATATAATCCAGACCGACATCGTGCAGCGTCTTCAGGATACGTGCGATAGACGGGATGGGCTTGAATAGATCGAGGGCTTCCTGCACATCCATACCCAGAACATCAGCAATAGCATGGCCCTTATACTTTATTTCCAGCGTCTCCCGGTCGAACCTTTTGCCATCACAGACCGGGCAGGTGATCCAGACATCGGCCAGAAAGTCCATCTCCACGCACGTGGCGCCGTTGCCCTGGCAGGCCTCGCACCGGCCGCCTTTTACGTTGAAGCTGAACCGGCCCGGTTTATATCCACGGACTTTCGCCTCCGGCGTATCTGCAAACAACGATCGGATGTTGTCGAACACTTTGGTATAGGTGGCCGGATTGGACCGCGGTGTCCGGCCAATGGGCGTCTGATCGATGTCGATCACCTTGTCCAGGTGCTCGCTCCCTTTGATTTTTTGATACGCGCCCGGTTCTATCCGGGCTCTGTTGAGTTCCCTTGCCAGCACGGCGTACAGAATGTCGTTAATTAATGAACTTTTGCCGGACCCTGATACCCCTGTTACACAGGTAAACACCCCGACAGGCAGATGGGCGTGGACATTCTTCAGATTGTTTTGCGTGGCGCCGATGATTTCCACCCATCTATCGTTCACCGGACGCCTTATGGCAGGGATGGGGATCGTTTTTTTTCCGCTGAGATACTGGCCGGTCAATGATTTTTTATTGGCAGCGACGTTTTTCGGCAGGCCTTCGGCTACAATCTCGCCGCCTTTGATACCGGCTCCCGGACCGAAATCCACCAGATGATCTGCGGCCCACATGGTTTCTTCATCATGTTCTACGATAATGACGGTATTACCCTGATCGCGGAGCAGACGCAGGGTGTCCAGCAGACGGCCATTATCGCGGGGATGCAGCCCGATGCTCGGCTCATCGAGGACATACAACACGCCGACCAAGCCACGTCCGATCTGGCTGGCCAGACGAATACGCTGTGCTTCCCCGCCGGACAGGGTCGGCGCCGTTCGCTCCAGATTGAGATAATTGAGCCCCACGTTCAGCAAAAAATCCAATCGTGCCCGTATTTCCTTGAGTGCTTCCTCGGCAATATATTGCTGCGCCTCGGTCAGCGTAAGAGATTGAAAGAAATGATGAACTTCTTCCACCGAAAGATGGCATAGATCGGTTATAGACAGGCGATTCAATGTCACGGCCAGGGCTTCCGGCTTGAGCCGGTCGCCCTGGCATCCGTCACACAGGCCGATGGCCATATACTGTTCAAGATCCGCCTTATGACGTTTGGATTTCAGGCTATGGTATCGCTTCTCCAGATCCGTAATTACGCCTCTGAATCGGTCTTTGTGGCTCCACTCGCCTCCCCGCCCGTTACGGAAGGTGAACGTAAGACGCTTATAGCCCAACCCATGCAGTAAGGCTTCTTTCTGTTTCCCGGTTAATTTTTCCCAGGGGGTATCCAGCGTAAATCCCATGTGATCAGCCGCGCCTTCCAGAAAGTGCCTTTTCCAGAGATTGGGAATACGGCCAATCGGCTTTATAGCCCCTTCATTAATAGATTTTTTCGGATCAGGAATGACCAATTCGGGTTCAAAACGCATCATTGTACCCAGCCCGTGACAGGTCGGGCACATGCCCTGCGGACTGTTGAAGGAAAACAATTGCGGCGTGGGTTCTTCGTAACTCAATCCGCATTGGGTACAGGCATATTGTGTGCTGAAAAGCAGATCCGACCTGTTACCTTCGCTATCCTCCACGTTGACCATCACGACCCCGTTGCTCAGGTGCAACGCCCCTTCGACGGCGTCAAGGACCCGGGTTTTGATCCCATCACGTATGACCAACCTGTCGGTCACCACTTCTATCGTATGCCGCATGTTGCGGTCAAGCCCCGGATTATCGGACAGATTGACGATGTCGCCGTTGACACGCGCCCTGAGATAACCCTGTTTGAGTAAGTCTTCGAATAGATCTTTGTATTCCCCGCGACGGCCCTGGATGACGGGCGCCAGCATATGAAGGCGCGATCCTTCGGGCAGCGTCAGGATACGACTGACGATCTGCTCCCGGGTCTGAGCGCCGATTTCTTTACCGCATTGGGTACAATGGGGTGTTCCGATCCGTGCATATAAGACGCGCAGAAAATCATAGATCTCGGTAATGGTGCCAACCGTGGAACGGGGATTAAATCCGGACGCTTTCTGTTCAATGGAAATAGCGGGGGACAGGCCGGTGATCTGATCGACATCCGGTTTCTGCATCTGACCAAGAAATTGGCGGGCATACGCAGAGAGCGACTCCACGTAGCGTCGTTGTCCTTCCGCATATAAGGTGTCGAAAGCCAGAGACGATTTCCCGGAGCCGGATACGCCGGTAAAACAGATCAGCGCATTTTTAGGCAACTCCAGACTCACGTTTTTCAGATTGTGGACCCGGGCGCCTTTGATCGTGATGGATGGTTTGGGCATTGAGGGATTGGTGATTGGTAAATGGTGATTGGTAAATGGTGAATGATTTTCAAATCACTAAATCACCAATTACCAATTATTATACTCTACATTTGTTTAGAAATCAAGGATTGTAAAATAAAAATTTGTACTTTTTCAGGGAACTATTTATACATATAATATCGTCTCGATGATATAGTTTTAAATATCATCACAAACTGATTATTAAAAGCGGCCGAAATCAGTTTACAATGGAGGCAGTATTATGCCGGTTCTTCAATATACTCGCGTATGGATCAAGCAACATCCTATCGCCGCTACAGTGGCCGCTTCTTTTGTATTGCATGGCATCGTTTTTGCCGTTATCGGCATGCAAACGTTAGGTGGTGGAAGTTCAAATACCGAATATGTAATGATAGACCTGATAGAACCGGATATACCGGCTGAGAAGGTAATCGTCGAGCAGAAACTGAAATTAATCAAGCCGATCATCAAGGTGGATCTGGCAAACGTGGCGTCGAACAAACCGGCGGCCACCGCTCCTGGCAGACGTGATGAGATTGGTGAGGCGAATGCAGATTTCGGCGATCAAGCGCCGATTCAACTGGCTATGCTGAAAGCAGGGATGCAGTCGAACACCATCCTGAAACATACCGATGCTATAGATTTCGATGAATCCCTATTCATCCTCTCTTCCAAGGGCTCAGCAGATCAGATTCTACTGGCAACCGCCCGATCAGATAACGGGTTTGGAACAGGCCCTGGGTTTTTACCGGGCGGTGTTGGCATTGGTAGCCCCAGTTTTGGTACCGGCGGCACAGACGGTCCGGTCTGTAAGTAAACGTGTGAACAAAATGTATGAGCTTAAAGCGTATGCAAAAGCCGCATTCCGAGTTAATGGAATGCGGCTTTTTATATTATCATTGGAAAGTCACTGGACTATTGGCTAAAACTTCCGGTGCGATATACTATTGGGTTTTACTCCCATCCTTCCACCCGATCTTTCCCTGTTCCTCCTGCCAGGGGACTACCTGTTCCAGCCAGGTGATGACCTGTCTGACCTGACCAATCAGCTGGGCATCAGAACTGTAGTAAACAAACTGGTTGAACGCAGATAAGGCATCCGGATACTGCTCGATCTCCTGGAGGATGATCCCCATGTTAAAGTAGGCATTGGCGTAGGTGCTGTCGAGAGCGGTCAGATGTCGATAGGCCTATACGGCGCCATCCAGATCCCCTGCTTCTTTATACAATACACCGAGGTTGAAATAGGCTTCTTTGTAGGTGCTGTCCCGATCTATGACCTGCTTGTATCGCTTGATCGCCTGTGGATAGCGGCCCTGGTGATCATGCAACACCGCGAGATTAAAATGGGCTTAAGTAAGGTGGAATCCGCTTCAATGGATTTATGATACGCGCCCAACGCCTCATCAAAGCGTGTATTCTTCTGATAAAGGACCCCGAGATTATTGTGCCATTGTGCGTTATCTGGCTGCCGCACCAGCCCGGCTTCAAAGGTTTCAATAGCCAGGCTGTCAAGGCCCTGATCTTTATAGGCGATGCCCAGGTTGTGATAGGCCAGTAACGCATCCGGATTAATGCGGATCGCGTCTTTATAATGCCCGATGGCCTCGTTACGTTGTTGCTGCTTTTGTAAAAGTCGTCCCAGGTTAAGATGAGCTTCTGATAAATCCGGATTGAGCGCCAGCGCCTTTCGATAAGCCGCTTCCGCTTCTTCTTCCTGATTTCGGCGCTCATGCACCACGCCAAAGGCGTAATAGGCTCTGGGATAGGCATCGGAAGCTTCTATGGCCCGTTTTAAATGGGCGATGGCCAGATCAGCCTTTTTCTGCTCAAAGTATAAAATACCCAGATTATATATGGCTTCTGGATACTCAGGGCTATAATTCAGCACCTGTTTAAACGCATCCTCCGCACCGACCGGGTTTTGTATACGAGCGTAACAAAGGCCGGAGCCCAGCCAGGCTTCCGGATAATTATGACGCACATTCGTGGCCTGCAGATACTCGTCAAGCGCCCGGTGATATTCTTTTTTATTGTAGAAGGCCAGCCCGCGTTGATAATGCCGCTCCGCCTCCCCAGGGTGCATATCGAATTGATGCGGCCATGAACAGGCGGCGGTTAACATGAGCAAACCGATCACGATCAATTTCAGAGGCCGCATGGCTTCAGGTTCCTGATTATCATTCAGCAGATGTTTTAAAAAAGGACATAGTACTTTACACGGTCTTTGCGTAACTTCAGTTGTGGCTATAGACACATTTAACGATTAACGGCGGTTCCGTGTTTCATTGATTTAGATACAAGTTATAGGATGCAGGTGGCAAGATTTATGCGGCGGGTAGCAGGTGGCGAGTGGGAAACGTCGACGACCTGACGACTAAAATTGATGTAACTTGACTCTGCATACACGATGTTGTAGAATAACCTAACAGCGATACAGCAGGTTCACCATTATATATATATTTTTAATAAATAAGAGATGTAAAATGGCTGTTTACGTTGTTTCTCATAAAGTTAATGATTTCGAAGTTTGGAAAAGTGTGTTCGACTCTAATATTGCCATTACAGAGAAATTTGGAATTACGGACCGCTTTGTTCTACAGGCGGCTGATGACCCAAATTATGTTACGGTTGTTGGCGAAGGTGCGTTAGGAAAAATTTAAGAGTTTTTGAATTCTGAAGATTTGAAAAGTGCACTGGGGAATGCAGGGATTTCTGGTCCTGTACCCATATTCGTTGGTGAAAACAAACTATAAGACAAATCCATCGTACTGCGATCTGCCTGTCTGGCAGGAAGGTAGGCCCAGGCGATGGGTTTCCGTGGGATCAGTTTATGCGGGACGTGCAGGATCAGGTTCCGCACTTGTCTGCGTGAGATCTTTCTTCAGGATATCCACTACAACAAACAGCATGATAATATAACCGACTACCTGCCTCCCGCCACCTCGCCACCTCGCCACCCACTATCTGTACATTCTGTATGAAAAATCCCTGGTACATCGATTATTTCGGCGATGACTATTATCGTTTCGACCATCATGAAGACACCGATCTTGAAGTCGCAGGATTGGAACAGCTTCTGGGTGATCCTGATCAAAAGACGATACTCGACCTCGGCTGCGGATATGGTCGCCACAGTATGCCGCTCACAGCGCTCGGCTATCATGTCATTGGCTATGATCTGTCTGCCGCCCTGCTGAAGCATGCTCGTGATCAGAATCACCGGGTTCCTCGGGTACGTGGTGATATGCAGGCCCTGCCGTTTCACCCTTCTTTCGATGCCGTCCTCAGCCTGTTTACCACAATCGGTTATTTTGAAGATGAAGCGGAGAATTTCCAGGTATTCAGAGCCATATCGGAGGTACTCCGTCCCGGAGGGCGATTTATATGCCAGTTGGTCAACAGGGATTATCTGATTCGTCAGTTTACGCCGCAGGAGATTCATCACCAGGACGAGCTTATCATACTGGAAGAGCGTACATTCAATCCGATAGACAACCGCGTCCACACGCAGACAACGGTGATGGAAGGTTCTACCCGGCGACAATATGAGTCCGTCATTCGACTGTATACCGTAACAGAACTGGACCTGTTGCTGGCTGCCGTCGATTTGTCCATTTCCGAAATATACGGGGGGCTGGACTTGCGTCCGTTTGATTGGGATACGAATCAGCTGGTCATCGTGGCTGAGAAGATGGATTATGATAAAGACTAAATGGCTTAATTTGATGGTGTTGGCACTAGCGGAGTTGCTGGCGCTGGCGCTCTGGTTTTCAGCATCTGCTGTGATTCCGCAGTTAACGGCGGCGTGGGACTTGAGCAGCGCGCAGCAATCGTGGATGACGATGAGCGTCCAGCTCGGATTTGTAGTCGGGGCGTTATTCAGCGCGCTCCTTAATATTGCGGACAGAATCTCCAACAGATATCTGATCGCCGTAAGTGCCTCCATCGGTGCGCTGCTGAACGGCGCGGTGCCGGTCTTCGACGCCGGGCTCGACCTGACGCTGGCGCTGCGATTCGGTACCGGCTTCATGCTCGCCGGTGTGTATCCACCTGGTATGAAACTGGTCGCCACCTGGTGCAAGGAAGACCGGGGGCTGGGCATCGGCATTCTGGTCGGCGCCATCACGCTCGGGTCCGCTATGCCGCATTTGCTGAATGCGGTCCCCCTGTTCGGAGATCAGGGGATACCGGCCTGGAAAACGGTGCTGCTCACGACATCCGGCATGGCATTTTTATCCACACTTCTGGTCGGAATTTTTGTCCAGGCCGGGCCGCATCTCAGCAAGACCGCTCCTTTTGACTGGCGATTTATCGGTCGTACATTATCTCATCGACCGACCCGGCTGGCCAATTTCGGATATCTCGGCCATATGTGGGAGTTATACGCCATGTGGGCATGGACACCGTTTCTGCTTCTGGCCAGCTATGAAGCGGCCGGATGGTCGACACAGGGCGCCCGGCTGGCAGGTTTCGGCGTGGTGGGCATCGGCATGGTCGGGAGTATCGTGGCCGGCTTGCTGGCAGACCGGATGGGAAGAACCGTAATCACAAGCTGGAGTCTGGGTATATCGGGCGGTTGCGCCCTTGTTGTAGGTCTCTTCTTCGACCATCCCGGCCTTCTGACGGCCCTATGTCTGATCTGGGGGATAGCGGTCGTTGCAGACAGCGCTCAGTTCAGCACCGCCGTGACCGAACTGACGGACAGCCGCTATGTAGGGACCGCGCTGACCCTGCAGACCAGCATGGGGTTTTTGCTGACGCTATTGACCATCCGCATGATTCCGCCCCTTGTCGATTGGGTCGGCTGGGAAGGCGGATTCATCGTCCTGGCCATAGGACCTGTATTCGGTGTTATCAGCATGCTGCGGTTGAGGGGGTTGCCAGAGGCGGCGCAAATGGCTTCGGGGAAGAGGTGAGGGAAGGGCAAAAGGACGAACGGTTTCCAATCATAATTCATAATTCACATTACTGCTGTATTCTGTTCAGGCCGTTCAGGGCGGCGACGCGGTAGGCTTCGGCCATGGTAGGGTAATTGAAGGTGGTGTTGATGAAATACATCAGCGTATTGGCTTCGCCTTTCTGGGCCATGATGGCCTGCCCGATGTGGATGATCTCTGAAGCCTGTACGCCGAAGCAATGGATGCCCAGGATTTGTAGCGTCTCCCGGTGGAACAAGATTTTCAGCATGCCGGTCCGATAGCCGGTTATCTGCGCGCGAGCGAGATGCCGGAAGAAGGCATGGCCCATCTCATAGGGCACTCTATCTGCCGTCAGGTCCTGCTCCGTCGCGCCGACGGAACTGATCTCCGGAATGGTATAGATGCCGGTCGGAATATCTTCCACCAGGTGGTGCTCGCATGCTCCGAAGATAAGATGCGTGGCGGCAAAACGGCCCTGATCGTAGGCCGCGCTGGCCAGACTTGGATAACCGACCACGTCCCCTACAGCATAAATATGTGACTGGGTGGTTTGATAGTCTTCATTGATCTTGATCGAACCGCGGCTATCCGCTTCGATCTCTATATCTTCCAATCCCATCCCATCGGAATTACCGGTACGTCCGTTGGCCCAGAGAAAGTAATCGCTGTATATCTGTTTGTTCGACTTGAGATGTAAGCGTACGCCATGATCATCCGGCTCGACGCTTGCATATTCTTCACTGAACCGGATGAGTGTACCCTGTTCCCGCAGGTGATAGCTCAAGGCGTCGATAATTTCGTCGTCAAGAAACGACAACAGCTTATCGCGGGTGTTGATCAGATTGGTTTTAATGCGAAGGCCCCGAAAAATAGAAGCATACTCACATCCGATGACACCGGCGCCGTAGATACTGATCGACCGGGGATGATGTTCCAGTTGGAGCACCGTGTCGCTATCCAGGATCCGCGGATGAGAGAAATCGATATCCGGTGGATGATACGGTCGTGAACCGGTCGCGATGATAAAACCTGCGGCGGTATGGCGGTTCACGACGCCATCCGGCGATGTAACCTCTACGGTATGCGGATCGACAAATCGGGCTTCTCCAAATATAAGATCTATATTATTGCGATCGTAATAACTCCGGCGAAGGGTGGTCTGGTTTTCAATAACGGATGCTGCTGATTTCAATAAATCCTGATAAGCCGTCGTATTGGCCTGGCGGGTCTCGATCTTTTGCTGTACCACATGCCGAAGCGTCTTACTGGGGATAGTCGTGCGGTGCGTACAACTGCCTCCGACCGGCGGCGTATTCTCGATCATGACCACGTGCTTGCCTTCTTTGATGGACTTCATGGCCGCCCCTTCACCGCCGGGGCCGCTGCCGATTACCAGGATATCATAGTCGTAGGACATGGAAGAGTAAATTGGTGATTGAGTGATTGGTGATTGAGGTGATCCCAGGTGGCCTATGTGGGCAAGTCATAGTTCACTATAGCATCAGTAATAAAAAAAAGAGGATTGTCAAGGGTTGATCTGTGAAACCGATGGCATTTTGGATTAATATATCCATGTCATGATATGGATATTCAAAGGAGAATCTGACGAAGTCACAATCTGAATTTCCGCCTGGGTGGGGTGGGAAACGGGTTCAACGCATCCTGCAAGTGTATGGGGAACAGACGGAAGAAGAGGCTATTGCAGAGGATGAAGCAATGTGGGACGCGGATGGTCAGACGGTGACGACCATCCCGAATAAGTTGGTCCCGCTTGTTCGAGCGCTTATTGCCAAACATCAGAAAATTTGAAGTGTTATGGACCTCGGATTACGCAGATGTATCAAAATAAACTCATCTGTTCCGGTTCGGGATCTTGCTGCTCGATGGGCCAGGGAGGCAGTTGGCCGGCGTCGATATGTTCCGACAACAGGGCATGAAAATGCCTCGCAAGATGCGGGGCGTAGAAGTCGTCAGGGGCGTGGAGAAAGAAGTAGGGCGTGCGGCCCTCTCGCATCCATCCGGCGACGACCTGTGCCCATTCTGCGAGGAGGGGGAGATTTTCCTCAACCTCGGGGTGTCCGATGAAACGGACGAAAGGGTGTTGGCCCGTAGCTGTAAAGCGTACCGGCACGTTAGGTTTTTTGCGCTGGGCTTCCCGCTCTCTTGGCGTACCGGTATGGGCAGCGTGGAGACCACGGGTGTCGAAGACGACACGATCTACGCTGTGCTTTCGTAATACGATATCCAATGCGGCTTCAGCCTGGGTGTAGAAGATATCGTGACGGACTTCTACAGCATAGGCGTGCGTTTCGGGTAAGGCGGCCAGATAGCCGTCGAGCGTCGGCAGGTCGCTTGGACCGAATGACGCGGGCAGTTGCAGAAAAGCCGGTCCGGTTCGCTTGCTCAGGGTGTCCAGCATCTCCAGAAACAGCACGGTTTCGGGCTCGGCGTTTGAGAGTCGTTTGTCGTGGCTGATGGCTTGTGAAAATTTGAATGCGAACCGGAACCCTTCCGGCGTGTCCTGACGCCATCGGGCAATCGTCGCTTCCGAAGGCAAGCCGTAGAAGGTCGTGTTACCTTCCACCGTGTTGAACACCGAAGTATACTGCGCCAGGAAGTCTTTAGGTTTTGCATCCCTTGTAAAGAGTTCTCCCACCCAATCCTTATTACCCCAGATCGGACAGCCAAGATAATAACCTTTCAGCGTATTCATGGATTCCCTGCCTCTTCCATCCTCCCAACCTACCATTTCCATCCTGCTGTCTTTTACCCAATGCTTACCCAGCACTAAAGTACCGAACTACCGCCTACTGCTTACCGCCTACCGCTTCGGCCAGGGCGTCCTGGGTGGACTGAAATCCGGTTTCCCAAGAGCCGGCGTGGATAGACAATAGAACCCGTGGTTGGTGAACAGCCAGATCAGATTCCGGTCGTATTCCATGTAAACGGCGTGCGCCAGGTTGCCGAGAGCGTAGCTCGGAACGGAGCTGGGGTCGAACTTCGGAACGAAATAGGCGGTGATCTCCGGATTGTTCAGATCCGACACATCGAAAATTTGTACACCGGCGTTGTAGAAGGCGTACGGCAGGATGTTGTCTTTGGGTGTGCCCGGCTGGGTGTAGTAGCCGCTACGCTTCGGCCCGAAGCTGCCACGGCGCTGCACATAATCGGTGAATGCCGCCTCGGAGGGCGGTACAGGACGTGGTAGCGTGCCGATGAGCTTCGGGGCAGCCGGATCATTTACATCAATCATATAAATGTCTTTATACGGCTCCCAGCCATCAGAATTGAGCGGATAGCCGCTGTAATAGACGATGCCGGTCTTCTCGACCTGGGAGATATTAATGTAGTCGCCTTCGGTGCCGGCGACGCTGGGTTCGAACGCGAGATGGCTCACCTCTTTGATGTCGGTCGGGTCGGAGATGTCCAGGACGTAAAACCCCAGGCCGGCCATGGCCGCGTAGCCGTATTTACCGCCTTCTTCCGCTGGCTTCGGCATGAAGATCGACATGCGTGCGCCGAACCAGGAGGTGCGATTACCGGCGCGCGGATTCTTCTTGAAGGCTTCCTCATCCTCCGGATCGCCCAGTATCTGACCAAGCACATTGAACTGATCCAGAAATTTCGGACTCGTAGGATCGGACATATCCCATGCCTGATACCCTGCGGAATACAGATCATTCGGATATTCGGTAAGCGAATGGCCGGCGCTGGGTGCTGCGGCCACGAACATGTATTTGCCGCCGAAATAGGCGGGAATGTCGCGCACGCCCGAACCCTCCTGCTGACCGACCGGGGCATCAGGGTGTTCATAGTCCGTTGTGATCTCGGCCAGTAGTTTCCAGTCGTCCGGAAACGGACCGTTCATCTCGTATACCTTAAACCCCTTCAGATGATTGGCATGACGAATCTGTTCTACATTCTCGGGTTCGGTGCGTTTGTCGTGAAGCAGGCCGAAGCGGCGAATCTCGTACGCCTGCACCATGATATACTTTTCGAGCTCCTTATTCCACTGAACAGAGGCCGCGCCGAACATCTCGCCTTCGGGGTACGGATCGATGACTTCATTTGACCCCTCACCGGTCCATACGCTGCCCTTTTCGAGGAGGACCTTCAAGTCTTTGGGGTTGGTAATGTCGTAAATCTTCACATCGCCCCGGACATACTGATACATATACCGGCGGCCATCGAAATCCACGATGTTCTGCCAGGTATGAAATGGCTCTACCAGGATGGGGTAATACGCTTCCACCGTCATGTTGTGGGTATATTCGTTGGTATCCCAGTAGTCCAACTGGCCCTCGAAGGGTTTGTCGTCATGCTGTTCGGGCGTCGCCTTGGGATAGATGAACCGGCCGGTCGCCGGGTCCATGCCGTAGCTGGCCGGATCGGGTTCAGGCGGCGTGCGATCCGGGTTCAGCGCATCGGTCAGGCGAACATATTCATCCGGGATAGCGGCTTGTTGCGATTCGCTCTGCGGGGTTTCACCGCAACTCATGATGATGCATAGGATAGGCAGCATGACCGAACAACGCGACCCCCCATATAACCGATGGGAGGAAATGGTCCATCGTCGCATAAACACCTCTCTATATTTTGTGGTTTTATTATTGACCGAGATATACCAAAAGAAATGGTGCGAGGATAGAAGTCAAGGATATTGGACGGATGGCTACTGTACAGCTCCGGCAGTGCACACCGTCATCTGTCTGCACAGTACAGAATCAACTGGAAATCGTGAGACCACTCGTATATATTACATAATCTCCCAAATGAACGATGATAAATAGGGCAAAGCGCAAATTTCATATCTTTAATAATCTCAAAATGAAGAAGGTCTCTCCATGTTTGAACTTGAATTTCCTGGACGTGACGAACTGGAACGACGCCATTTTCTGAAGGTCATGGGCGGTGCAAGTAGTCTGGGGATGGCTTCTATTTTGTTCGGACCGGACCTCATGAAGCGCGTCGAAGCGGCCACAGAAAAAACTGCGGGGCTTGACCCCAAAGACGTGGCGCAGAACGAAGCCTTCTGGCGTGAAATTCAGCAGGCGTTTACCGTCAGCCGCGGGCTGATCAATTTGAATAACGGCGCCGTCGGTTCCTCCCCGGAGGTGGTAACAGAAAGCATGATACGTTACCTGTGGCAGCAGGAGGACGCGCCGCCGTTTCAGAGACGTATTCTTGGCGCCCGGATGGAAACAGTCCGGAACGCACTGGCCCAATTGTTCGGCGCGGACCCTGAAGAGATTGCGATCATGCGCAATACCACAGAAGCGATGCAGACGGTGCTTCTGGGGCTGGACTTCAAACCGGGCGATGAGGTGCTGACGACCGGGCACGACTATTTTTCGCTGGTCGGCGCGTTGGACCGCCGGGAAGCGCGGGATGATATTGTCGTTAAGAAAATCGAGGTGCCTGTCCCACCCAAATCCATGGATGAACTCGTGGCGGCTTTTGAGCGTGGGATAACTGACCATACGCGGTTGATCCTGGTTTCCCATCCGGTTAATTTCACCGGCCAGTTTTTTCCTGTTAAACGAATCTGCGACCTGGCCCACAGGAGAGGCATCGAGGTTGCTGTCGACGGCGCCCATTCGTTTGCGCATCTTGATTTCAAGCATCAGGATCTTGACTGCGATTATTACGCCACCAGTCTGCATAAATGGCTGTTCGCCCCCAAAGGCACGGGCATGCTGTATGTCCGTCGTGACAAGATCAACAAAGTCTGGCCGCTGCTGTACGCCTCAAACAGGATGGACAACAATATCCGTAAGTTCGAAAGTATCGGCACCCGGGCATACGGTCCGTTTCTCGGCATCGGCGAGGCCGTCGCTTTTCATAACGGCATCGGACCAAAACGCAAGGAAGAACGCTTGAGGTATCTTAAACATTACTGGGCGGATCGACTTGGTGCCCTGCCTAAGATCACTTTTTACTCTTCACTGGATTCTGAGATGGGATGCGCCATTGCGACGGTGGGCATCGGCGGCGTAAATGCCCGCGCCCTGGGCACGTATTTATGGGATAAGCATCAGATACTTACCTCTGCCGTGACGCGCATGGGCATCAACGGCCTGCGTATTACGCCGAGCCTTTATACGACGCTGGAAGAACTGGACGTTTTCTGTGATATCATGGAGCATATCGCTAAAAACGGATTGCCGAGTTCGTAATATGACAAATGAGCATCGTGTCATCTACGAAGAGCTTTGCCTTGGCCAGGTCAAAGAGGCGTCCAGACATGAATATTTAAGAATCATGGCGCATATGCAGGAAGCGGGTGCAGAAGGCATCATCGAGCGCTGCACCGAGATTGTCATGCTGATCCAGCAAGAACACACGGATATCCCCTTATTCGATACCACCGCTATTCATGCGGAAGCAGTGGTTACTATGGCGCTGAGGTAAGACCATGTCCTCTCTCTCTTTCTCCCCCCGCATACCCGTTATCGACGCCAACGTGTGTGTAGGCAACCATTATACCGAGCCGTCGCCCTGCCAGAGCCAGGCGCAGTTGATCGATGAAATGGGCTACCACGGCATCGACCGGGCTGTGATCTATCACGCGCAGACCGAAGAGATAAGCCCGACGGACGGCAATCGTCTGCTGGACGACTGGCTGGATGAGGGAGGAAGGCTGATTCCGCAATGGTCGGTGACCCCAACGACCGACTCCCTGACGCAGATTCAAGCGATGCATCACGAAGACCGCGTGCGGTCCGTCCGGCTGCATAATGCCCAATCCGCCGGGCTGCCGTTCCGCTCGTGGGGTTACGATAACTTGCTGTCCTGGCTCAGTGAAGCCGGTATTCCGTTATGGATTCCCTTGACGGATGTCGATCCCCATGACTTGATTACGACGCTACAGGCCTATCCTGATTTAAAAACGGTGCTGTTAGGCGCCCATTATACCCACGCGCTTGTCGTACGCCCGATGCTTGATTCACTCGCCAATGCATCGCTCGAACTCAGTCGCTATGAGCCCATCGGCGAGGTGGAATCCCTGAAGCGGCAATTTGGCGCCAGCCGTTTGATCTATGGGTCGTGGTATCCGCGTTATGCTATGGGGCCCATCCTGTTCTACCTGCACCACACCGATCTTAACGAGGATGAGTTGCGTATGGTCTGTGCAGGTAATGTGGAAAGAATATTGGGAATTTGACCCATCGGAGATAACACCCATGATAGACGGCATACGCGTGATTGATTTCCATGGCCATGTAGGTCGGTGGGAGCGGTTCGGGATGAATGATAATCCGAAGCTGATGCTCCATGCCATGGATGCCGTCGGCATCGACGTGTCCTGCCTGTTCCACATTTTTCATCCGGATGGGACGACAGGCAACGATCTGGCAGCGAAGTTTATCGCGCAGCATCCGGACCGGTTTGTAGGGTTCGCCTATGTATCGCCTACCATGCCGGAGCTTATGCTGCCGGAGTTGGAACGGGCGATCGACGAGTTGCATTTTCGTGCCATCAAATTGTATCCGCCGTATACGTCCTGGCCGTTTAACCAGACGCCCTGGCATCCAATCTATACATTCGCCGACGAACGTGGACTGACGATTATCTTTCACACGGACCATCTTGAAAACAACAGGCCCCGGTATCTCGAGGACATCGCACCGATGTATCCCGACGCGAACTTCGTCGCCGGTCATTCCGGTAACGTGCCTGAAGCGCGTGCGGAAGCCATCGCAGCGGTGCAGAAATACCCAAACATCTATCTGGAAACCTGCTCAACCTATCGGATGCCCGGCGTTATCGAGGAACTGGTCGAAAAAGGCGGGAAGGATCGTGTGCTGTTCGGTTCCGACGTACCGCTGATGGACCCACGACCACAGATCGGTAAAATTATCACCGCTCGTATTTCCGACGAGGCCAAGCGACTGGCTCTGGGTGGTAATGCGGAACGGCTATTAGGGATTTGAAACCACGGAGTTAACCATGATTTATAAAAATGTAGCATTGCATAACATGCACGAATTACTGGATGATGAGACTGGCAAGGGTAAGATCTTCTGCCGGATACCGAATAACCTGCGTTTGATGTTGAACGATTCGGCCAAAAATAATGCGTTGCAGGCGACCGGCAGTGAAATACGATTTAACATGGTCGGGGAGCGGGTTGTGATTACGCTGTTAAATACCAATCCTGATCAACCATCGATTGCCGAGGTGTATCAGGGGGATTTCCTGAAGTCCGTGCATGCGATCACCGCAACGCCCACCGAGGTGGTGATCGAGAGACCGGAACATATGGATTTGCTCCATCAGGTTACGGTAAAGGAGGAGGCGTTGTTCGACACGGCCCTCACGCGAGTGGTGCTTCCCTGGCGTCCGCCTGTTAAGCTGATTTCTATCGAAGGGGATACTGCTCTCCCCCGAGCGAATCAGAGCCCGTCGCTCAAATATCTTGCTTACGGCTCGTCGATAACGCATGGGAATACTACCATTCGTCCAACCGGCACGTACGCCTTCCGCACCGCTCAGTTACTCGGCGCCGATCTGTTTAACATGGGTTTCGGCGGCGGCGCCCATATGGAAGCGGAGATGGCCGATTTTCTTGCCGAACGAACCGATTGGGACGTGGCCACGCTCGAGATGGGGATCAATGTCATTCCTCGTTTTGAAGTAGAAGAGTTTAGAGAAAAGATCGATTATTTCATCACCACCATCGCGGAGAAACACCCGGATAAATGGATATTCTGTATCGATATTTTTCTCTGCCGCCATGATTTTTTAGGCAATGAAAAGGCGGAGGCTTTCCGTGCTATCGTGAAAGAGCAGGTGCAGCGTCTGGATATGCCCAGATTGGTGCATGTATCGGGCAAGGACATCTTGACTTCCGTGACCGGTCTGACTACCGATCTGGTGCATCCTTCTCCAACAGGTTTTGAACAGATGGCCCGAAATCTGTCGTTTCTCATGAAAGGCCACATGGGTTGAAAACGCCTATCTTTCAAACTGGAATGGCACTATTCATCACAGATCATCAAGGAGTCTAATCCATGGACAAGATTCGTATAGGTATCGTCGGGGCGGGCCAAAATACCGTCAGCAGTCACATCCCATTGTTGCAGGCGATCGATGGGGTGGAAATCGTCAGCGTGTGTAACCGGAGCCGGGCCTCGTCGGAACGTGTGGCCACGCAGTTCGGCATCCCGAGCATTTACGAAAACTGGAATGAGTTGATCGCGGCGGATGATACGGATGCGATCGTAGTCGGCACCTGGCCGTATCTTCACTGTGCTACCACGCTGGCAGCGATCTCTGCAGGCAAACATATTCTGGTCGAGGCCCGCATGGCCATGAACGCCGAAGAAGCGCATCTCATGCGGGATGCCGCCCATGAAAATCCCGATCTGATCGCCCAGGTCGTCCCCGCACCCATGACGCTGTGGGCGGATAAGACCATTCAGCGGCTCATCGCAGAAGGCTACGTTGGCGATATCCTTAGCGTAGAAGTCCGATCCGCAGGGACCTTTCTCGACAAAGACAGCCCGATGCACTGGCGACAAGACTATGACCTGAGCGGCATGAACATTATGACTGCAGGGATCTGGTACGAATCCATGATAGGATGGATGGGCGATGCCGTCAGTGTCTTTGCGAAGGGTAAGACCTTCGTGAAGACGCGCACAGACCCTGAAACCGGTATGGCATGTGCCGTGCGGGTGCCGGACCACATCGATGTTATCATGGAGCTGGCCTGCGGGGCCCAGGGGTACATGAAAATCTCCTCTGTGCAGGGTCTGGCCGATGAAAACGGAGCAATGATCTACGGCAGCGAAGGCACCATAAAAATGGCCAATAAAAAACTATTTGGCGCTAAACGGGGTGACGAGGCCCTGCAGGAGATCGAGATCCGGGATGAAGACCGAGGCGGCTGGCGGGTTGAGCAGGAATTTATCAACGCCATCATAGGCGTAGAGAAGGTCACATACACACCGTTCGATATAGGGCTGAAATACATGGAATTCACCGAAGCCGTCAACCGCAGTATGGTGGAGGAGAAAACTTTTTCACTCCCGCTGTAAAAACAGGATGTAAAGTGGAGGGGGTTGAGGTAAACCTTCCATCCTTCTATCCTGCGTTGTCGAAAGAGCGAGGGGCGGCGCCTGTGGCGTTTTCCACGAGCAAAGTTCGGACGTATGTATTTACGCCGTGCGAAGCCCACTCTGCCTCAACGGTTTCCAATTCCGTGACTGTTGGTTCCGTGAATAGTGCATCTGACAAAATCCAGATGGTGTCTGATGATCCGGAAAGGGGATCGTTACGCGCCGTGACGATCCGTACAAGGGGAATAAACAGCCTGATTGTCCGCCTTCTTGATTCCTCCAAAGGGTAATGTCCAACCTATGAAAGACAGACTTTTCGTAGGTTGGATCGGTTGAAATATCGAACAGGATAGAAATCAATTCCGGATATTACTTGACATTAGTCACCCAAAGGTATTCTATAGTGATATTCCTTTAAAAAGGGTGATCGCCTCGACGGTGCTCCCTGTCATCATAATTCCCAATAGCTTTTTTCATTGAACCGAGCATTTCGAAGGGGGTTTGAAATGCAATTAGTTGAACGAATTGCTATTTGGTTAGGTTTAGTGGTCGCAATTATTGGTGGAGTTGGTGTGCCCATACCGGCTTCAGCTATTATATTGGCGGTTTTGGGAGTCGTAGTAGGAATCTTGGCTGTAGGTAAAGACGACACCACTGGTTTTCTTGTATTTGCGTTAGGGTTGGCAGCTGTAAGCGGCGGAATCGATGCAATTCCGGTGCTGGGTGGTTATGTTAACTCTATTCTTGGCAATGTCAGCGCATTAGTTAACGCCGCTGCTGTTGTCGTTGTGATAAGATGCGTGGCTTCCATGACTGGCCTTGGTGGTGACGGTGACGGTGAAGACAGCGCATAGCTACCATATATCACGTACTTTCGACAATTTAACGTGGAATTCCTGATGGGAAGCACCCGAGGTGAAGCCCCTAGGATGACCGTCTCAATGGCAACCCCCATTTCTTTGAGACTTAGCAACAACTGCACGAATTCCTACCTGGTCTGACAAAATGATTCAAGAGGTCATGTGTTCCATCCTGGAAGCATGACATGAACCACCATTCACCAATAATGCACGCGGATTTCGATCCCACCGTGGATGTCACGTGGTAGGCGAAATCATCAGTCCATTGCTCTCAAATATCCATCTTGATAGATTGGATTTTATAGATGGGATACGTATGTAGAAGAAGCACTCATTCCCCCGTTTACATAAGGCAAAAGGCGAAAAAAGAATCTGGCCTATATGGTGTCACAGATGAGAATGCTCTATTGGAAGAAGATGGCACACGCCGATGTTTTGCGGTCAGGGTAGAAAGAGGAGATCAGGAGCCATTGGGTAGACGATTTGGAGGCATTGCTCTCATACGATATGATCGGAGGGGGTGTTGGAATAGCTGGAAACACGATCTTATCAGCGGCCCTAAAGGAGGGCCCGTAACACCATCTGCAACAGCCTACGCATCAAGCTCTCTACTTCTGACTTTACGAATAAGATGCAGGTTATAACAAAAGATGAAATCAGCAGGTCGTGGTATTGGGAGCCACGACCTGCGTTTTTACCTATTCACCTTCTGGCGGGGTCTCCGCCTCTGACTCAACGGTTTCCGCGGTGTCACCTTCTGAAACTGCAGCTGCACTATCGGCTACCGCTTCAGTAGCGACATTCTCGGTCGGTTCCGCTTGCTCCTCCACTGCAGGTTCGCTGCCGTTGCACGCGGCAAAGCCCAGGCACAGGGCCAAAACGAATATACCGAGATATCTTGCTAATAGCTTGTCCATTGTATCTCCCTTTTAAAATGGCGGTTGATATCCTGTTGTCCCTGATATCAACATTGACATTGGACCACGCGATTTTTCATCGCCGTTCACATGTGTAATAGTTCATCGAACCATTACCTCCAAGCCATCAAGTTTTTCCTAGTAAGATCGAAAACACGCCTTTGATAGCGAATAAACTTGGTTGGCAAAATAAATACTAACTTTGTCCCCCTTTCGTTATAGAAGTGTTTAATCTCCAGGTCGTTCTGGATATCAGTGATATCTCTCTTCCTCAGTCCAGAGCAAGTCTCTGAACTGGATGCGGTTGTGCACACCAAAGACGGTGATAAGCATTATTTAAAACGTCTTCAAAGCGTCCCGTTAAAGGCCGTGTTTACTACGTTGATGGGTACGATAGTGATTATCCATTAAAAGGAGACATTCCGTAAATGGAAAGATACGATTTTCGCATGCCTTTGTCAACCCTTGGTTGGTGAACAGCCAGATCGGATTCCTGGGGTATTCCTTGTAGAAGATTTGCGCCGGCACCGGAGGCAGTAAACAGGGATGTATTATTTCCTGAAACCATACGTATTCAGACTCGTATAAAAAGACGGGCTCTTATACACAGTCCTGACGTACCCTATGCTCCCCTTGCGCCGGAGGGCTTCATGGCCGTCCTCCTTCTCACTTTGCTCTGGTGACCTGCACCGTGCACTGTTGATCTCCTCTCGCTTCCTTCGTTGTCGAAAGCGACCTAAGAATTTCATTCGACAGGTGTTCTGGTCGGCATTGGCGGGGCGTTTCTTCGTCCACCCCGACTACGCCGGTAGGCTGTTGGCCGTTTTCTATCTGGGGGGCCTTGGCAGCACGACTTATATGATCGGCGCCTCGCTTGTGCTTCTGGAGAAGAGTGGGGGCACGCTGCAGGCGCTACGCATTACGCCGCTCACGTCCATACCTGGGGACCTTTCAAAGACATTGATCAACGCCCGGACCATGATGCCGCCTACGCCGCCGTGCTGTTCCAGGATGATGAGGTGCTGGTGACCTACTATACCCGCCACACCGACGGGGCGCGGGACAGTGAAATTTCCTTGAAGATATTTCCGATAGATGCATTTTACAGATGCGGATCGATTGTCTACATCAGGACCTGCTATAGGCTTCCGCAACCCGTATTCCGTCCATGGCGGCGGAGACAATGCCTCCGGCATATCCCGCGCCTTCGCCACAGGGGTACAATCCTGGAATTACAGGGTGTTCAAGGGTATGAGGATCTCGGGGAATTCGAGTAGGCGTACTGGTGCGGGATTCGACCCCAACGACCACCGCTTCCTTCGTCACATACCCCCGCATTTTATGTTCAAATTTTCGGACCCCTTCCTGCAATCGTTTTACAAGCGAATCCGGCAACAGTTGGTGCAGGCGCACTGAGGTCAGTCCAGGGTGATAGCTGCAAGGAGGCAAATCCGAGGATAGGCGTCCTTCCAGGAAATCGGTGACGCGCTGAGCCGGCGCCCGCTGCTGACCACCGCCAGCTTGAAACGCCATATGCTCTAACTCTTTTTGAAAAACTACGCCTGCTAAGGCGCCGTGCTCCTGATAAGGCGCGAGATCGGCAGGCTCCACGGAGACCACGATGCCCGAATTGGCATAAGGGGAATCGCGACGCGACAGGCTCATGCCGTTGACCACCACTTCGTCAGAGTCGGTTGCTGCCGGAATAATAAATCCACCGGGACACATACAAAAGGAGAACACACCGCGTCCCTGCACCGTTTCTGTCAATCTATAACTGGCTGCGGGCAACCGGGGATCCCGTTTCGTCATATGGTATTGAATGCGATCAATCAAGGGCTGGGGATGCTCAATACGCAGGCCCATGGCAAAGGATTTAGCCTCCATGTCAATGCCATAGCGCTGCAACAATTCGAAAACATCCCGAGCCGAATGCCCGGAAGCCAGAATAACAGCTTCTCCTTCAAATCGGTTTCCAGTCGCCGATACTACCCCTTTAATGCGTCGTTGCCGGTCCACAATCAAATCAGTGACACGATTTTCAAACCATATTTCTCCACCCGCGTCAAGAATACTTTCCCGCATAGCTACGACCACCTCGGGCAATTTGTTTGAACCGATATGCGGATGAGTGTCAACCAGAATGTCGGGATGCGCGCCGTGTGCGATCAAGGTGCGTAAGACGGCTTCCACATTTCCGCGTTTGGTGGCGCGCGTGTATAGTTTCCCATCCGAAAACGTGCCGGCGCCCCCTTCGCCAAAACAATAATTGCTATCAGGATTCACCAGGCCTTTACGCTGGATCGCCGCGAGGTCCCTGCGACGTGGTCTGACCTTTTTACCACGTTCGACGATAATAGGTTTTATACCACGTTCGATCAACGTCAACGCCGCAAACATACCGGCAGGGCCGCTTCCAACGATCACGGCCTTACGCATCGAAGAAATTTGGGCATACTTTTTGGTGATGGGTATTTCAGAGGGGGCCGGTTCATCCCAGAATACGTCGAATTTCAGATGCACCCGAATTGCTTTTTTTCGGGCGTCTATCGATCGCCGAATCAACTTCACTGCCGTAATGAGTTGGGGGGAGATGTTCAATTGTTCTGCCAGCAGTTTGCGTTGTATTGAAGGATCTTCAGCCTGATCCAAACTCAGTTTTAATTCCAGGGCGGCCTTCACATTTCACTCGCAATTTACTGGTTTCCAAGATTCGAAATTGAGCTTCAACTTTGTAACGGAGACCCTGATATATCGGTCTCGGCCCTGAATGGCAACCTACCAGGCTGCCTGGATGTCGATTATCTCCTGAGGCGTCGAGTAGCTGCCGGCGATATGGGCTGCAAGCCACTCCCCTTCGTCCCGCCGCGGCAGCGACAGGGCCGGCTCACCCTTACAGCTCAAGCGGTAAAGCAGTCGGGCGTCGTCGATCGAGCTGATATTCGATTTGATCGGCGGAGAGTTGTGCAGGGTCATATAGTTGTCCCACAGGGTCACGTCTCCGGGCACGTGCGGGTGGTCGTACCGGAACTGGGGTTGCAGGACGTGTGCCTCGAGCTGATCCAGAAAAACGCGCGAGTCCTCCGGAGTCATCCCATCGACGTCGACAGCGGGCCTTGCGCGTGGACGCGAAGCCCAGATCGGACTGTGCAGCGACTTGATCTCGGATCTCGGGTTCGTGCGGACCAATGGTGCGAGCCAGCCCTCATCTTCGGCATTCAGCCGGCGCCGCAGTTTTATGCGCTCTAGT
>CAJXCW010000025.1 GCA_913051705.1 uncultured bacterium | reverse complement strand
AAGTCGTAACAAGGTAGCCGTACCGGAAGGTGCGGCTGGATCACCTCCTTTCTAAAGAGTTATTATAACTAAACTCTGAGGTCGACTCGGTCAGATGTAAGACATGCACGCTATCTCGTTTTTAATTTGGGCCTATAGCTCAGCTGGTTAGAGCGCACGCCTGATAAGTGTGAGGTCCCTGGTTCGATCCCAGGTAGGCCCACCTTTAAAAGCCGGGGATATAGCTCAGCTGGGAGAGCGCCGGCTTTGCAAGCCGGAGGTCACCGGTTCGATCCCGGTTATCTCCATTACGGCACAGCACATGAGCTGTGCCTGTTCTTTGACAATTGCATAGGAAAGACGGGAACGGCATTGTATCATCGGAGCACGGAACACTTTTAGTATTTGTTGGTCAAGTTACTAAGAGCATACGGTGGATGCCTTGGCGTCAGAAGGCGATGAAGGACGTGGTTAAGCTGCGATAAGCCTCGGGGAGTTGCACGCAAGCTTAGATCCGAGGATGTCCGAATGGGGAAACCCGGCGCGGGTCATACTGCGTCATCAGCGGTTGAACACATAGACCGTTGAAGCTAACGGGGAGAACTGAACCATCTCAGTACCCCTAGGAAGAGAAAGCAATTGCGATTCCCTGAGTAGTGGTGAGCGAAAAGGGAACAGCCTAAACCGGTCGTATGTAATAGCCTGCATGCGTTGTACGATCGGGGTTGTGGGATTCAAACGGATCAGGATGCAGACCGATCGGAGAGTTACAAATGTCTTGGTTAGCCGAATTGTTGTGGAAACTCAAACCATAGACGGTGATAGTCCGGTAGGCGAAAATCATAGACACTCTCTGGTATGAATTCCCAAGTACCGCGGGACACGGGAAATCCCGTGGGAATCTAGGAGGACCACCTTCTAAGGCTAAATACTCTCTGACGACCGATAGTGAACCAGTACCGTGAGGGAAAGGTGAAAAGTACTCCTGACGGAGGGTGAAATAGATCCTGAAACCGTATGCTTACAAGCTGTAGGAGGAAAGGCCGGGATAACCCGCAGTGTCAGCTCTTCGGAGTAGACGCATGGGCCCCGGTTGGACTGACTGCGTGCCTTTTGCATAATGAACCGGTGAGTTACTTGTATGTAGCAAGGTTAAGTTCTTAAGGAACGGAGCCGTAGCGAAAGCGAGTCTGAATAGGGCGCCATAGTTGCATGCAGTAGACCCGAAGCCGAGCGATCTATCCATGGCCAGGGTGAAGCGTGTCTAACCGCACGTGGAGGCCCGAACCCACTAACGTTGAAAAGTTAGGGGATGAGCTGTGGATAGGGGTGAAAGGCCAATCAAGCTCGGAGATAGCTGGTTCTCCCCGAAATAGCTTTAGGGCTAGCCTCGTAGTAGAGTGGTGGAGGTAGAGCACTGAATGGGCTAGCGGGCCTACAAGCTTAGCAAACCCAACCAAACTCCGAATGCCATTAACTTGTTCTACGGGAGTCAGGTTATGGGGGATAAGCTCCATAACCAAGAGGATAACAAACCAGATCGTCAGCTAAGGTCCCCAAGTGTAAGCTAAGTGATTAAGGTTGTGGAGTTGCTCAGACAACTGGGATGTTGGCTTAGAAGCAGCCATCATTTAAAGAAAGCGTAACAGCTCACCAGTCTAGTGATTTTGCGCCGACAATTTATCGGGGCTCAAGCTTACCACCGAAGCTGCGGGATTGTCAGGCCCTTTGGGGTTTGATGATCGGTAGGGGAGTATTCTATATTAGGTTGAAGGTCGACCGTGAGGCCGACTGGACGAGGTAGAAGAGATCATGCCGGTACGAGTAGCGATAAAAGGGGTGAGAATCCCCTTCACCGAAAGCCTAAGGTTTCCTGAGGAAGGATCGTCCGCTCAGGGTTAGTCGGACCCTAAGCCGAGGCCGAAAGGCGTAGGCGATGGAAAACAGGTCAAAATTCCTGTACCGCTAAATAGGCGACTAAGACGCGATGGGGGAACGCAGAAGTGAAAGGTCAGCCAGCGACTGGAAATGCTGGTCCAAGCCAGTAGGAGGTCCACGTAGGCAAATCCGCGAGGGCATTACTCCGAGAGGCGAGTGGGAAACGAGCCTTCGGGCAAGCCAACTGACCCTAATCATGCTGCCAAGAAAAGCCTCTAAGCGAGTCTGTTTAGCGACCGTACCGCAAACCGACACAGGTAGGCAGGTAGAGAATACTAAGGTGCGCGAGTGAGTCCTCGTTAAGGAACTAGGCAATCTAGCTCCGTAACTTTGGGAGAAGGAGTGCCCCTACGTAGGTGATCCCTCATGCAGGGTGAGCCAAACGGGGTCGCAGTGACCAGGCCCAAGCGACTGTTTACTAAAAACACAGGTCTCTGCTAAGTCGTAAGACGATGTATAGGGACTGACACCTGCCCGGTGCCGGAAGGTTAAAGGGCGAGGTTAGCCTTCGGGCGAAGCTTCAAACTGAAGCCCCGGTAAACGGCGGCCGTAACTATAACGGTCCTAAGGTAGCGAAATTCCTTGTCGGGTAAGTTCCGACCTGCACGAATGGTGTAACGACTTGGGCGCTGTCTCAACGAGGAGCTCGGCGAAACTGTAGCTCCGGTGAAGATGCCGGATACCCGCGACAGGACGGAAAGACCCCGTGAACCTTTACTGTAGCTTGATATTGGGTTTCGTCAATGCATGTGTAGGATAGGTGGGAGGCTGTGAACGGAGGGCGCTAGCTTTTCGGGAGCCGACCTTGAAATACCACCCTTGTGTTGTTGGAATTCTAACTTCGATCCGTGAATCCGGATGAAAGACAGTGTCAGGTGGGCAGTTTGACTGGGGCGGTCGCCTCCAAAAAAGTAACGGAGGCGCCCAAAGGTTCCCTCAGCACGGTCGGTAATCGTGCGTAGAGTGTAAAGGCATAAGGGAGCCTGACTGTGAGACAGACAAGTCGAACAGACACGAAAGTGGGGCTTAGTGATCCGACGGTTCCTTGTGGAAGGGCCGAAGCTCAACGGATAAAAGGTACTCCGGGGATAACAGGCTTATCTCCCCCGATAGTCCACATAAACGGGGAGGTTTGGCACCTCGATGTCGGCCCATCGCATCCTGGGGCTGGAGAAGGTCCCAAGGGTTCGGCTGTTCGCCGATTAAAGCGGTACGCGAGCTGGGTTTAGAACGTCGTGAGACAGTTCGGTCCCTATCCGTCGCGGGCGTAGGACATTTGAGAGGAGCTGTTCCTAGTATGAGAAGACCGGAATGGACGAACCTCTAGTTTACCAGTTGTAGCGCCAGCTGCATCGCTGGGTAGCTATGTTCGGCAGGGATAACCGCTGAAAGCATCTAAGCGGGAAGCCCACCTCAAGACGAGATGTCCCGTAGCGTAAGCTCCTGAAGGCTCCTTGAAGATTACAAGGTCGATAGGCCAGAGGTGTAAGTGGTGAGGTAACGAGCCATTCAGCCGACTGGTACTAATAGCCGTGCGGCTTGACCAGCGCTTCTATGATGCAATGCTGTTCTTTTCCTATGCAATTGTCAGATAGTTCTTCCGGTGGTGATAGCGGAGGGGAAACACCTCTTCCCATTCCGAACAGAGTAGTTAAGCCCTTTTGCGCCGATGGTACTGCTTGGGTGACCTTGTGGGAGAGTAGGTCGCTGCCGGGGGATTTAAAAAGGCGCCCAGATTTTCATCTGGGCGCCTTTTCTGTTTTTATCTGCTCCCTTCTTCTGCTTTCTCTCCTTCCTATCTTCGAAAACCTTGACAGAGCCCCCCACCTTTACTACTATATTACAGTTCTCAACCTGATAAAATAATCGTATTTAAGATCAATATATAGGATATAACAACGAACCGGTAGAGGAGGGTATTCGTGGAGGATTATCGTATTGAAAATATTCGAAATATCTGCTTAGCCGGACATGGCGGTAGTGGTAAAACATCCCTCGCAGAGGCTATACTTTTCACAACAGGCGAAATTGATAGATTGGGTGAGGTGGGGGCCGGTAATACCACGTCTGACTACCGAAAAGAAGAGATCGACCATAAGATTTCAATGAATCTAACCCCGTTGCATTGCGAATGGATCGACCATACTATCCATTTTATCGATACACCCGGCTACTCCGACTTCACCAGTGAAGTGCGATGTGCAGCTCGGGTATCGGATAGCATCGCCATTATCATACGGGCTATAGAAGGTATCGAGATCGAGACCGAGCATGCCTGGGAATATGCAGAAGAGTATGGTCTGCCACGTATGCTGGTCGTCAATCTCCTTGATAAAGAACATGCCGATTTTTTTGATGTGTTGAACCGCTTGCAGGAACGCTTTGGACAGCACGCGGTACCGTTCCAGATTCCAATAGGAACCAGCGAATCGTTTTCCGGTGTCGTCGATCTGGTATCCATGAAGGCCATTATCTACGATCGGGGTGGAGATGGAAAGGGCCAGATACAGGATATACCGAATGACCTTGCAGATCAGGCGGAAGAGTACCGAGAAAAATTGATCGAAGCAGCAGCTGAATCTGATGATGATTTACTCGAATTATATTTCGAGGAAGGGGCTTTGACTGATGAACAACTTATTCGAGGATTGATGATCGGTGTGAAAAATGGTACTGTGTTTCCAGTTTTAAGTACGTCCGCATCATTAAATATTGGCACATCCGGCATACTGGATACGATGGTTCAATTCATGCCCTCGCCGGCAGACCGACCCGCTACGGTCTGTACAAGACCGGATAGCGACGAAGAAATTACGCTCGACCACGCCCCTTCAGCACCCTTATCCGCTCTGGTCTTCAAAATCGTTTCAGAAGCCCATATCGGCGAGCTGACTTATTTCCGAGTCTATTCTGGGGAGATAAAGGCCGGGGCTGACGTATTTAACGCTTCAAAACACAACAATGAGAGATTCGGTCAGATTTACAAAACACTTGGACATGACCGGAGGGAGTTCGATACCATCCGCGCTGGCGAAATCGGTGCGGCCGTCAAACTGAAAGATACACATACCGGTGACACGTTGTGTGTGCGCCAAGATCCGGTTGTCCTGAGCTGGGTCACTTTCGCTGAACAGGTAGCCAATGTAGCAGTCATACCTAAAAGTAAGGAAGATGAAGAGAAAATCAGTATGGGCCTGTCCCGATTGCATGAGGAAGACCCTTCGTTCATTTTTAACTATGACGGAGACATCAAGCAATTGATCCTGGCGGGTGCCGGAGAAATGCATCTTGACCTGATTGTTGAAAGACTTAAAGATCGATTCGGCGTAGATGTTGAGATGATTCAACCAAGAATCCCTTATCGTGAGGCGATTAAAGGAAGGGCTGAAGCTCAGGGACGATTCAAGCGACAGAGCGGCGGTCGAGGACAGTTCGGCGACACATGGCTTAAGATAGAGCCTAAACCGCGTGGTGAGGGATATGAGTTTGTTAATGGCATAGTCGGCGGTGTGGTGCCTGGTCGGTTTATTCCGGCTGTGGATAAAGGCATTCAGGAAGCCCTGCATGAAGGCGTTGTGGCCGGGTATCCGATAGTTGATATTCAGGCGACGTTATATGATGGTTCTTATCATACGGTAGATTCGTCGGAGATGGCGTTTAAAGTAGCCGCTTCTATGGGATTTAAAAAGGCGTTTATGAATGCCAAACCCATATTACTGGAGCCGATCTATGAGGTTGAGGTCGTGGTGCCCGATGAATATATGGGCGATGTAATGGGCGATCTATCGAGCCGTCGTGGTCGTATTCTGGGTATGGACCCTAAGGGCAGTAATCAGGTCGTTCGAGCCGAGGTGCCGTTGGCCGAGTTACACAAATATTCAACTACTTTACGTTCTTTTACCCAGGGCCGCGGCAGTCATACCCGTAAATTTGTGCGCTATGATGAAATGCCGAAAGAAGAGGAAAGAAAAGTTATCGCAGAGGCAAAAGAAATCCAGGAAGGGGAATAACCGTTCTGTAAGATAAGAGCCGTCCCTTTCCATATGTTGTCCATGATGTTGGAAAAAGACATCCGTTCAGATAGTGAGCGTCTTATGAGTGCATCGCATGCCAGCCACCTACCTGTTTCAGATGATCCGCGTTGTTATGGTGAAAACAGCAATCAGGACGTGGATTATTACCGCCGCAAAGTGGAAAACCTTGAGAAGCTGGTAGAAATCACATCGTTTCTGAATTCGACCATCGTTCTGGATGATTTGTTGTCGCGTATCATGAGCGAATCCAAACGGGTCGTCAACGCAGACGCCAGCAGTCTCTTTCTCCTTGATGAAGCATCCCAAACGCTGGTTCCCCTTATTGTCGAGGGCGGCGCTGGAGGTAAATTAAAGGCATTACCTCCCTTGCAATTGGGCCAGGGTATTGCCGGTTGGGTCGCAGAGCAGGGTCAGGCCGAACTGATCGAAGACGTCTATAAACATCCCAGGTTTAATGACCACTACGATAAGGAGACCGGTTATCATACGAAATCCATGATCTGCGTCCCTATTAAATCCTCAAACAAGATCCTCGGCGTATCACAGGCCATTAATAAACAGGATGGCCTGCCTTTTAATTCCGGGGATCTTGAATTGTTTGAGGCCTTCTGTGTCCAGGCGGCTATCGCCATTGAAAATGCGCGGATGCAGGAGCGGTTGATAGCGCGGCAAGCATTGGAACATGATCTTCAGTTCGCGCAGACCGTGCAGCAGAGCTTCCTGCCCCAAGAAACACCGGACGTGGCCGGTTATACTTTCGCCACCGAATATACCGCTGCCCAGGAAGTCGGCGGCGATTTTTATGACTTCATTGAGTTCCCGGATAATCGGCTGGGAATCGTAATCGGTGATGTAGCAGGAAAAGGGGTGGCTGCCGCATTGTATATGGCGAAACTAATGAGCGATTTCCGGTTTATCGCTCTGACGGAACATAATCCCACACGTGTTCTGACCCGGGTTAACAATCTGCTGGTACAACGCAGTCGCCGTGGGATATTCGTGACACTTGTGTATGTCCTGCTCGAATTGCGGGATAATTTTATGACCATCATTAATGCCGGTCATTTACCGCCTTTATTTCGGGAGGGTAAAACAGGGGAGGTCAAGATGCTGGATAGTCAGTCCGCCCCCCCTCTGGGTATCATGCCGGATATGATGTATCAGGCGATATGCTGTCAGTTCCATGCCGGAGATACATTGCTGTTATATACGGATGGCGTCATGGAAGCCCGTAATGCTGAAAAGCAGGAATTCGGTCTTGATCGCTTACAATCATTACTAAAGGCAGGATCTTCCCATGCCGAATCGACGGTGCGGGATATACGCCAGGAACTGGTCGCCTTTACAAATGAACAACCACAGCATGATGATCTTACGCTCGTTTGTTTAGGAGCTGTGGATGAGTGATCAGGATGAGGATCAATCGAGTCAGGTCTCAGTTACCATTCCAAGTAACGCCGAATTCCTGAAAATTGTACGGAGGGTGATCAAAACGTATTTTCAGGCGCACCCCTTCCCGGATGAAGACATCCGGCATATCGTACTGGCTGTCGATGAAGCGTGTTCAAATGTGATTAAGTATGCTTATAACCTGGATGAAACCAAAAAGATTAGGGTCTCTCTATCCGGCGTGCCCAACGGTATCAAAATTTCCATTCGAGATTATGGCGTTAAAGCGGATCTGGATACCATCAAACCCCGCGACCTGGATGAGGTGAGGCCGGGCGGGCTGGGGACACACCTCATGCGTTCTGTAATGGATGAGATGGACTATGACCTGAGCCCCGAGGTGGGTACGTGTCTTACATTGATCAAGCGTTATCCTGAGACAGGAGGAATAGCTACGTGAGTGTGACCATAGAGGTACAAGAACAGAAGACAGGGATCTATGTCCTTAGCGTTCAGGGTGAGGTGGATATGAGCAGTTCCACCGAGGTCAGACAGCAATTGGCGCCGTTGCTGGATACCAGTACCTCTGCGATCATTGTACACCTTGTACATGTATCCTATATGGATAGTTCCGGTATTGCGACGTTAGTAGAAGGGCTGCAACAATCGATGAAGTCGGGGATTTCTTTTCGGCTGGCTGAGTTAAGCGATGCCGTACAGGATATCTTCAAATTGGCCCGGCTGGATTCGGTTTTCTCCATATATCCAACGATAACAGATGCCATGAATGATCTGTAATTTTTAGGGCATGATAACCAACACAATGGGATGGATAGGGTCGACGGTCATTAGCCTGCTTATCCACCTATCTAATATTTCCTACCTTGCCAGGGACATCTTCTGCTGGCTCTTTATCGGTCCAAAGCGTGGAAAGCCGCTCAGATTGACGTCTATCATTCGTGAGATGGATGAGATGGGCGTGCGTTCTTTTCCTTTGATTCTGGTGATGTCCTGCTCCATTGCCACAGCGCTCATCTTTCTGTTCGGACTGCAACTTCGGACCTTCGGCGTATCAGATTATGCCTCATCTATCGTCACGATATTTCTCATAAGAGAATTAAATCCGTTGTTGACCGGCATAGTGGTGGCAGGACGGGTGGGGGCTCTGGTGACGGCCAGACTGGGTACGATGGTCGTAGACAATGAAATGCTGGCTCTGGAGGTCATGGCGGTTAATCCCGTAGAATATTTGATTCTGCCCCGATTTGTAGCTGCCGTGATCATATTACCCTGTTTAACGCTCATCGCTGATTTGATAGGTGTTACCGTCAGTGTGGTTATCGCAACGGTAGGGCTTGATCTGCCGTTTCAGATATACCTGGAGGGGGTGCTCTCGGCCTTTACAGTGACGGATGTATTCTTCAGCTTGCTCAAAAGCGTCATATTTGGTATATTGATTATTCTTATCGCCTGCTATACAGGTCTCAATGTATCCGGTGGCGCTGAAAGTGTCGGACGCGCGACAATGGTTTCCATTGTTTCCTGCACCATCACGGTGATCGTTGCAGACGGTATACTCTCTATTATATTCTATTTGTTATGATTAAAAAGCAGATGAGCCATAAGAAGTCCGCTATAACTCAGGATTATCCCTTGCTCATCTGCTCATCTGTTCATTTGTTTATTGTATGATAGAAGTCATTGGCCTCTATAAACGATTCGGTGAATTGAAGGTCTTGAACGATCTGTCCTTCACCTGTGAACCCGGTCATATTACCGGTATATTGGGAAGGGGCGGTGAGGGAAAAAGTACGTTGATTAAAATGCTGGTCGGCGCGATAGACCCGGATGAGGGTGAGATCCGAATTTTTGGCCGGGAAATTCGGACAGATGATGAAGAAACGTTAAACGATATCAGGCGAAAAATAGGGGTTCTCTTTCAGCATGCCGCTTTATTTCAAAACATGTCGGTCCGCGAAAATATCGCGTTGCCCATGGTCGAAAATACAGAGCTTGATCCGAAAATCATCGACATTATGGTAAAGATGAAGCTCGATCAGGTCGGTCTCCCGGATTTCGAAGACTACCTGCCCCGACAACTAAATCCGGGTATGCAGAAGCACGTAGCCCTGGCCCGGGCGATCGCGCTTGAGCCGAAGATTGTGCTCTACGACGAGCCTACGTCCGGGTTGGATCCCATATCATCCAGAGCCATTACGAAATTAATCACGGATCTCAATCAGGTCTTGAAGATGACCTCTGTGGTCTTCACGAACGATCCTGGCAGTGTAATGGAAATAGCGCATAAACTAATTTTATTACATCATGGCGAGATATGTTTTGAAGGGACGCCGGATGAGATGAAGCAGACGGAAGATCCCCTGGTCCGCCAATATATAAATGGTGATCCGGACGGACCGATTCAATTGAGACAGTCCCGGGAAGAATACGAACAATCCTTGTTGGGCAGTAATTTGTAGTGTATTGTTCCTTGTCAGTCATAGAGGAGCCCCGCCATCAACTATCAACGATCGGATATTCGCGTAGGCACTATGTTGGTGTCGGCTATGATTATCCTGATTACCATGCTTTTTTTTGCCAGTAACCTTGAGGAACTGTTTGTAGGTAAGAAAACATATATCGTATATTTTCCGCATGAGATAAGTGGAGGGATCGCCCAGGGGACAGATGTTCAGTTTGCAGGAAAAAAAGTCGGCGTGGTGACCGAGGTGGATGTGAATGAGGACCATCATGTCGAAGTGACGATTACAATAGATGAGTTCATCGCAATCCGAACCGATGCCAAGGTCACCATTCGAAGTGTCGGTCTTCTGGGGGGCGAAAAGTATATGCAAATATCACCGGGGACCCCTCAAGCCCCACTATTGGATTCGGCTATTGTTATTCCCGGTGAAGAGACGGTCGCCATTCAAGCCTTGCTGGAAGTGATCTCACAAGTTGCGATGAACACACAGCGTATTACCTCCTCAGTAGACCATCTGCTGGCCAGCGGTGACAAGCCGGGCGAGCTGATGATCACGTTGCATATGGCACAGACGTTGATCAATGATGTCAATACGACGATCTCCAGCGTCAATCGTGTGCTGAATAAAAACGAACAAGATATTCATACGATAGTCAATCAGGCCGCCCATCTTACCAATCAGATAAACGCCTTGCTGGCGGCCAATCGGGGTAAAATAGATACGACCATTGCCACAGTACAGGCCGGAGTGGAACAGATTCCGCAACTCTTATCCGATGTGCGGACCGTGTTGGCCAATGTGCAGGACATAAGCGAGAAGATAAAGCGAGGCGAGGGGACGGCTGGCCAGATGATCATGGATGAAACGTTGCACCTTAGAATTCAGCAGCTACTGGACTCTACAGAGGATCTGGTACAACACGTAAAGACAAACGGTATTCGAATGAGAATTTTTTAACTGAACCGTGATATTCTATAATTCATATAATTCATATATGACTATATTAGTTTTTTACCACCGTATTTTTTAAGAAGGATTCTGCATGGAACCTTTACTCAAGGTTGATAATCTTTCGACCCATTATTTTACTCGAGCCGGTGTGGTCAAAGCCGTTGATAAGATCAGCTTCGAAGTGGCAGAAGGTGAGACGGTAGGTATTGTAGGCGAAAGCGGTTGTGGAAAGAGTGCAACAGTGCTCTCTATTATGCGACTGATACAAACTCCACCCGGACGCGTGGTAGACGGCCGGATTATGTTCTCTCCCGGTGAGGGTAAGGCCCCGGTCGATTTGCTGACAGTCCCTGAAGCCGAAATGCAGGCCCTTCGCGGTAATATGGTGGCGATGGTGTTTCAAGATCCTATGACCTCGCTTAATCCCGTATTAACCATCGGATGGCAGTTAAGAGAGCCGCTACAGCTTCATCTTGGTATGAATAAGCGGGAAGCGCGGGATCGCAGTATTGAGTTGCTTCAACTGGTCAACATCCCCAGTCCGGAACAACGTCTGGACGACTATCCGCATCAGTTCAGCGGCGGGATGCGGCAACGCGTAATGATCGCTATGGCCATGGCCTGTAATCCGAAGCTGCTTCTCGCTGATGAACCGACAACGGCTTTGGATGTAACCATTCAGGCCCAGATTCTAGAACTGATGAAAAAGCTCCAGGAAAAGCTGAAGATGTCGGTCGTTCTTATCACTCACGATTTAGGTGTAGTGGGTGAGGTCTGTGACCGGGTGCTCGTCATGTATGCTGGTGAAATCATCGAATCAGCGTCGGTGGATGATCTGTTTGACAATCCTAAACATCCCTATACCCGCGGTCTGCTTCAGTCCGTTCCCAAATTGGGACCAACGGTAAAAGATCGTATGGAACCAATCGACGGTGCGCCGCCTGATTTGATCGCAATGCCTCCCGGTTGCCGATTTGCACCGCGATGTCCCAAGAAGTTCGATCTGTGTAAAGATGAGCCGACATTGAAAGAAGTTGGACCAAATCATAAGTGCGCTTGCTGGTTGTATTAGGGAAATGACGAAACGACGAATTGCGAAGCTACAAAGCTACGAATCTGCGAATCACGAATTGATAACCACTTGCCAGAGGAATTTGCAAAGTAAGATTCCACTATTTTTATTGATTCGAAATTCGTAGGTAGATGACGCCCTGCGGGAGCGCATCGATCACTACGTGATTGCAGGTCCTATCGGACCCTCCGAGCCCTTCGGGGTTCGTAGCTTCGTAGCCTTACACCTTGGAGGTTTTAGTGACAGAGCCCCTGTTGAAATTGGACCATGTTACCAAACATTTCACCCTTGAAGGGGGTTTCGGACGTCAGGAAGAAGGCGGTATTGTCCGGGCGCTCGACGGTGTTTCTTTTTCCATCAATGAAGGGGAAACATTCGGTCTGGTCGGAGAAAGCGGCTGTGGAAAATCCACGTTGGGTTTGACGATACTTCAGTTGTACCGGCCCACTTCAGGAAAGGTTATATTTGAAGGACAGGATCTTGCTGTATTGGGAGATAGGGCATTGAAACCGGTTCGTAAGAGGCTCCAGATGATTTTTCAGGATCCGTATGCCTCGCTTGATCCGAGAATGACCGTCGGCAACATCGTCCAGGAGCCGCTTGACATCCATAGAGTCGGCAACAAGGCCGAACGAAAAGAACGGTTGAGAGATCTACTCGAAATGGTGGGGTTGAGTGATGCTTATATCGATCGGTATCCTCACGAGTTCAGCGGCGGGCAGCGGCAGCGTATCGGCATCGCAAGGGCCATTGCGATAAACCCGAACCTCATTATCTGTGATGAGCCGGTGTCTGCCCTTGACGTATCTATTCAGGTGCAGATTCTGAATCTGCTCGAGGACCTGCAGAAAGAACTGAATCTGACCTATCTGTTTATCGCTCATAATCTGGCGGTCGTTGCACACATCAGTGATCGCATCGGTGTCATGTATCTCGGTAAACTGATCGAGATGGGAACAACAGCAGACGTGACGGATACCCCTCAGCATCCGTACACTCAGAGCTTGCTTTCGGCGGTACCGGAAATCACTAAACGGCGTCAGAAAAAACGTATTCAACTGGAGGGCGATGTGCCCAGCCCGGTCAATCCGCCTTCCGGTTGCTATTTCCATCCCCGTTGCCCGATTGCAAAGCCTGACTGCGCCGAACACGAACCTCAACTCAAACAAAACGAAAGCGGACATTGGGTAGCCTGCCATTATGCATGACAGGGTAAGTGCAGTGAAAAGTGAAGAGTGAAGAGAAGGCTACCTATTGTCCCCGTCACTCGTCATAAGATGTCTATTGATATATATGTCCAATCCGCAATCCCCTACCTCTCCCGAATTCGATGTCATCACCTTCGGCGAATGCATGTTGCGGTTCTCGCCGCCCGCCGGCCAGATGCTTGAACAAGCCGATCAGTTAAGAGTGGACCCTGCCGGGACGGAGTCGAATATGGCGGTTGCCCTGGCGCGTTTAGGACGGCGGGTATCCTGGTTTTCCTTATTGCCGGATACGCCGTTAGGTCGTTGGATTACGACTCGCCTGGATAGCCATGGTGTCGACGTGTCTCATGTCATATGGACCGGTGATCGTGTGGGCGTGTTCTTCCTGGAACCGGGGACCCCGCCCCGCGGTAGCCGTGTCGTGTATGACCGTGCAGATGCTGCCGTCAGTTTTCTGAAGACAGATATAGTGGATTGGGATATATTTGCAAACGCCAGGATAGTACATACAACAGGGATTACCGCCGCTTTAAGCGATTCATGCCGGATATTTACAGAGGAGGCCCTCCAGAAAGCGGGTTCGCTGGGCTGCCGGACATCGTTTGATATCAATTACCGGGCAAAACTCTGGTCGCCGGATGAAGCTGCCCATACGCTGACGCCGATCTTACATAATGTCGACATTTTGATATCTACTATGGCGGACATAGAATTGATATTCAATATAGACGGCTCTCCCGAACAGATCATCCAGGAATTGAGTACTCGGTTTAATAACGAAATGATTATCCTTACGCTAGCAGAAGGCGGTGCCGTAGGTTGGTCGGAAGACACCGGATTTTTGCGTACTGGTCCGCATTGGGTAGAACAGGTTGACCGGCTAGGCGCAGGTGATGCCTTCGACGCCGGATTGCTTTATGGTATTCTGCAAGATGACCTGAAATCTGGTTTAAGCTTCGGGACGGCCTTGGCCGCGCTTTCCTACTCTGAGCAGGGAGATGTCACCTGGTCAACATTGGAAGAGGTACGGCATCTGGCCGGATTGGTCAAAACATGAGTACGTCCAAAATAACCGTCGGTATTTTGAGTCGGCGAACGCCAGATGATTCTGACCGGTTATTCGGGCCGCCTACCGGTTTTTTTGAAGAGTGTTGTCTGGCTGCTGAATCACTCGGGGTACGCGTGGTGGTTTTTGATGCTGACGATATTCACCTGGAGACAGACACGGTAACCCCGGCCACTTTGATCAACAGTAGATGGCACGAATGCGGCCCTGAGCCCTGGCCACAGGTCATCTATGATCGAGCGCCTGTATCCGATCCGGTGTATTCTCCCAAAGCAGACCGGATTCGTGCCCGATTCATGCGATCTGATATCCCATTTATTAACCCTCTTGAAATCATCAGGATCGCGGCGGATAAATGGGGGGCCTTCGGCCTTCTGTCGAACTATGATGTGTTGTTACCCGATACGGCTTGCCTGACGTGCGATAGCCTGGATGCGTTTCTGGATCGATACGAGCATGTGTATATCAAGCCGGTCGAAGGATCTTTAGGATCGGATATTGTAGAGATTATATCCGTTCAGGCCCATATATGGGTTGTCCGTATGGACGAGGCCTGTCATCGAGTTACCGGAAGACAAGCTGTTCGCCATAAGATACGCAGTTTACTCGGGAACCAGGCCTTACGGGACAGCGTATATCTGGTACAGCAAGGGATTTCGGTGGAGCCGGTTGCACATCGACACCGGCCTCGATTCGATTTGCGGGTATTAATGCAGCAGGATGATCAAAAGCAATGGGGAATGACCGGGCTGGTTGCGCGGGTATGTCAAACGGATATACCAACAACCAATCTCAGCACGGGCGCCAGATCCGAAGAGGCGGAATCGATATTGGATGCCCACTATGGCGTGTCACAAAGACAGGCTATTGTGGATCGCGTGGTCCACATGTCGTTGTCTATATGTCAGGGGCTGGAACAGGATCTATGTGCCTTCGGCGAGCTTGGGCTCGATATTATACCCGATCCAAACGGCGAGCCCTGGCTTATTGAAATCAATGCAAAACCGGGGCGGAACGTATTTAAGCGCATTGCTCATAGTGAAGATGTTTCGGATCAGGTCCGTACACGGTTTAAACACATTAGACGGCAAGCCGTTACCATGCCGTTTCGGTATGCCAGGGGTTTGATCGGTTCATTGACCCATTGACTGATAGAGATGCTGAAATCCATGAATCCATCTACTTACAAAGAAACGCTTGATTATGTATACGGTTTTGTAGATTACGAGAAGTTACCCGGCGCCTCACCAAGACGAATGAATCTGGACCGGATCGAAGCGCTTGTAGAAGCCCTGGACCATCCTGAATGTCACTGGCCGTCCGTACATGTCGCCGGGACCAAGGGAAAAGGCTCTACGGCTTCTATGATCGCATCGATCGTCCATCAGGGCGGATATCGCGTTGGGTTGTATACATCGCCTCATCTGGTCAGCATACGGGAACGCATCATGGTCAACGGCGTGCCCATATCGGAAGAAGAGGTGTCTCAATTGGTCGATAAGATGCGGCCTGTCATCGAATACACCCATCAAGAGTCTGAAGGGTTTGCCTCGTCTTTTGATATTATGACGGCGCTTGCTTTTTTGTATTTTAAAGAGCAGAATGTGGATTTAGCTGTCATTGAATCGGGTCTAGGCGGTCGCCTGGATTCGACCAATGTTATTAAACCGAAGGTATGTGCGATTACGCCTATCGGCCTGGATCATACGGATCGTCTGGGTACGACAATACCGGAGATCGCTCGTGAAAAAGCGGGGATTATAAAAAGAGGTGTGCCAACCGTAAGTGCGCCTCAAACACCGGACGCCCGTACCATTATCAGAGAGGTTTGCCGTCGCCTGGAGTGTTCATTATGTGAAGTGGGTACCGACATTCATTACACCATACAGGGCGAAGATACGAGACAGCAGACGCTTGACATACGTGGGCGGGAACAGACGTATCATCACTTGACGATACCCTTGTTGGGCGAGTTTCAGGCATGTAATGCGGCTACGGCTATCGGTGTCGTAGAATTGCTCACGCAACATGGTCTGTCGATCTCTGCGGATGACATCAACAGAGGCATACGAGAGGTACGCTTACCCGGGCGGATGCAAGTTCTGGAACATCAACCCTGGCTGATTCTGGATGGCGCCCATAACGTAATGGCCGCTGAAAATCTGACCCAGACACTCCAGCGCCTTTTTCCCAGTCGCCGGTCGGTTCTGGTCTTATCTATACATCAAGACAAAGCGGTCGATGAATTATGTCGTGTCTTTGCAGATTATGCCGATGAAATTGTTGTGACCACCCGGCGCGTATTACGTAGACGACAGGCCGATCCTGAGAAGGTCGCGGCCTTATGCCGGCAATCCGGCACGCTGGTTCATGTGACCTCTTCCGTCTCCGATGCACTCGAGATGGCCCGAACCATCACCACGCCGTATGATCTGATTTGCGTAACGGGTAGTTTCGCTTTAGTCGGTGAGACCATGGAGGTATTACAAAACCTGGAACCGGAAGAAACACTGAGTCGTTGATGGGTTTCGCCATGGAGGTTGAAAAGAATATGGATATTCGATATCGGATAGAATGGGACCCTGTAAGCCACCGGTTTTCAAGGTCGTGTAGAACAAGACGACATACCTCACGCCGGCTACGGTGGTTTTTAGTCTGCTTCTGGGTTCTCAGTTGGACGACGGCCCAGGCACAAACCACTCCGACCGTGGATGCCGGGACGGAAAACGTGTCGCAGGAAGCGCGGCAGCGTGCGGCGTTACGGCAGTTTCTTTCGGCTTTGTCGATGGCTAAGAATAATCTGGGCGCGGTATATTTTGCCATCGGTAATTACGATAGTGCGCAAGTTCATCTTACCCACGCCCTGGAAATTGCGCCTAACTTTGCGTCTGCTCATTTAACTCTGGGGTTGCTTCATCATGCGAATGGAGATCAGGTTACGGCGCTCAAAGAATTTAAGAATGCTGCCGCCGGTGATACCATTGGTGTGCGACGTATGGATATGGTCCCTCCTGATACGGTATTTTCCTGGGCGAAAGCTCAGTTCGACCAGATGATGAAAGGGCCGCCTCAGTTAGCAGTCGCTCACACTACGCTGGCTATCGTATATAACCAGGGTGGTTATCTGTCAGATGCGGAACATCACTATCTTCAATCGATCAGGCATGATTCCACGTATATGGACGCCTATACGAACCTCGGAAAACTATATGCGGATGCAGAGCGATTCGAAGAAGCGATTCGTCTGTATGAGAAGGTGGCGGCCGCGTCGGTGGATGCAGGTCAATTGCCGAAGGTATATCTTAATCTCGGGGTATCGTATATGGGTTCCGGGCACCCGGATGAGGCCATTGTCGCGTGGTCAAAAGCGGTCGCTCTGGCACCTGATTATGCCGAAGCGTATATGAATCTGGGGATCGCCTACCAGAGTAAGAATATGCCGGATGCCGCCCGGACCGTCTGGACACGCGCATTGGGTGTCAAGTCTGATCTGGTCGTCGCCCGCGTCGCTCTCGCCCGTTTGGAAGCAGGTGAAGGACGCAAGGACGAAGCGATTCAATACTACCAGGATATATTGGATATGGGCGGCAAAGATCCTCGTCTCTATGCGGAACTCGGTCTGGTCTACGAGCAGTATGAACAATTTGATCTGGCCATCAGCAACTACGAAGCGGCTGTGGCGCTGGATCCGGCCTCCGCGGAGTTGCAGACGGCGCTTTATCGTGTCAAATCAAAAAAGCAGGATCGGGAGGCCGCTCGGCAAGCGAACAAAATACGTGTGAGGCAGATCGTTGTCCGCAGTCAATCCGAAGCTGAAGCGATCTTGACCCAATTGAACACCGGCGTAGATTTTATCGAACTGGCCCGTACCAAATCCATAGATCCGAGTGGCGCCAACGGCGGTGATCTGGGCTTTTTCGGACCCGGTGAAATGATTCCGACGTTTGAGGAAGCAGCGATGGGTTTACGGGTGGGTGAGGTGAGCGATGTCATCCGAACATCTTTGGGCTTTCATATTATCAAACGCATCGAGTAGAGGCTATTCATGACCGAAGGGTATCAACGAAGCTCCGCTTGGCCGGGTTGCGGTTGGTCTCCAGCGGATTTGCTCATAGGATGTATAAGCCACATCGAGGTGCGGCGTTTCGAGGCGGATATGGCCCTGATACCGCGAGTCGAGAGCAGCTTCAAGCACACCTGTTGTCAGCAGGGTTCGTTCAACCGGATAGGCGGGGATGCCTGATAGAAACATCTCTTCGATGTTGAGGCTGAGATAACTGAAATGGGCGTGCGGCGTCTGCGGGCAGTAGAATTCGGAGGCGAGCACCTGACCATCGACCCGGGCGGCGTAGGCCAGATCGGTGACGTATCCGTTCAGCATCAGGATGGCCCCGCGAAAGCCATCACGATACTCGACGATAAAAAGCGCCGGATTCTCGCAATGGTCTTTCATATGCCCTTCCGGCTTGTTCTGAATGGCCTCGCAGGCCGCTTCCGCCAGATCCAGCGGCCAGAGCCCGGCATCGGCAGCATCCCAGACGGCGTTGCCTTCCAGGCAGGTCACGGCGGCTACGCCCGTCTCTCCGCCGACCCGTCGCTCGACCATACACTGAAGGGTTTCCAGCGTATGAAATCCATAGATATCGAGTCCTGAAAAGCCAACGGCAATAGCGTCTTCAATCGGTGTGTCCCGCTCGTGTTCCAGCCACGGATTACGCCAGAAAAACGGGAGCGAAGAACCGGCCATAAACGGAGCGCCCAATTGGGATGCCCGGTCGCACATCCATTTTGCATCGTGCCAGTTATAGGACAAATGTTTGTCGTTGAACACCGGCGCGGCACGGCCACTCGTCGCCATCACACCGCATATCTGCTCCATGAAATATTTCCGCGGGAACAGATGCTGCTCCTTTTCATTCCAGGCGTAATCCCCGTGCTCACCGATAAGAAGCACGCCATCCACCGCGAGTTCCTTTCCCCCCATCGTCAGCGCCTGCACAATGCTCGGGTAGACAGGCACGCCATGCGCTTCGGAGAAAGTCCGACTCAGATCATTCTCGGCATATTGATCCACATACATCGACGCGATATCGACGCGAGGCGCGATAAGCCCGGCATCTGTCGGAAACCCTTTCAAATATTTCGTAACAATCACATCAGCATGCGAATTCGGTCGGTATTCGGTGATAATCGCGGCAATGCGTTTTCGTACGGACATGAGCAGGACTCCGATTGAGTTCAGCCAAGAAGAGTACGGTGCAGTCAAGATGGCAAAGGGGTTTCAATCACCATCACCAATTGCTATTACCTGCCGCTCTTACCCAGCTGGCGACAAAGAGATTGTATAAACACCCGATTGTCGGCGGCGGTATACAGCATCTCGCCGCCCATGCGGCTGAAGCTTTTGCCGATGCGGTTATAGTAGGCGGGATTGTCCATGGGCGGCTCGCCCGTGTTCCAGTCCCAGTTATCTTCCATGAGATCGTTGACGGCGATGAAAGGGCGTAACGGCTTCAGACCGTCCTGAAGGCGCAGGTTGTTGGCGATGGACATGGATTTTTCAAACACCTGGGGGGCCATGATGGATGAGCCCACCGACAGGAACACTCCACCGTCGAGATGCGAGACACTGTTCACAAAAATAGAGAAATCGATGCCGGCACCACGGCCAATGGCCGCGCTATTGGCCAGAGGATGGGTGTAGATGATATCGTATCCGATGCCCGGATGAACCGTCAGCGGGACATGGAGCCGGCAGGCATGGCCTGTAAGCGAGAAGGTTTTGTGAGGATGGATCACCTTGTGATATCCGGCTTCGATGTCATGCCGTACCAAGGCTTGAAGCAGGTCTGCACGGGCGGGCATGATTTCATCGTCTGCCGGATGATCGGTCCAGCTGGCCAGAGCATGCTGAAGTGCTGCCCGATCAGGAATCGTATAGCCGTCATCACATATGAGACGGCCTACCGACTCTCCATATCCCATGCCGTCGAGCGCGCCGGTCAGCACTGCCAGATGGGTATGTCTGCCGGTCTCGTCCCAGGTGCCGAACTGCCCTTGCGCCACATGCGCCCGCACATCCTCCTCGGATTGTCCCTGAAAGGCGTATTCCCAATCGTGAATCACGCCCGCACCGTTTGTCGCCAGATGGGTGATCCATCCCTCTTCCATCATGCGTACGACCACCGGTCCCAGACCGTTCTTAACCATGTGGGCGCCATAGGCAAGCATGACGGCGGCCCCCTGCGCTCGGGCAGTGCGTATCCAGCCGGCGACCTTCGCGATGTTCGCTTTTTGGCGGGATGTCACCGGGGGTAGGGCCGCATCCGGATCAATCCGAATTTCGTCGATATGATGTTTATTCTTACGAGACGCCAGGGGCTTGACATTTACCCGGTGACTGTCGATTCGTGAGTAGCTCATATGTTTGCCTTTGGAATTTCTGAGCAGGTCTATTGGTATCGGGATGAATATAATACCGCCGGGGTCGTTTAACAATATGGGAATAGAGAAGAAGTATGCATGGCGTATTATCCACCTGTATTATATCCCATTAATCGGCAGAGGTCATCAAGAAATAATATACTGGCAGTAAAAAGAAATAAGGATATATTCTTCCAATATTCGTCTTAAAAGCAAAATTTGACCCCCAAGAAGGATCACATACATATGGAGACAAGACCACTGGGAAGAACAGGACTTCAGGTCAGCACGATCGGATTCGGGGGCGCCCGGCTTGATGAGCACCCGGAACAGGCGATGGAGACGGTGCACCGGGCTCTGGATCTCGGCGTCAATTTTATCGATACGGCCAGATATTATGGCAACAGTGAGAAGCATCTGGGGGAGGCGCTTCGGGGACGTCGTTCGGATTATATCCTGGCGACCAAGGCGATGATCGAGGACCCGGATGTCACGCGGGAAAGTCTGGAAACCAGTTTTTCGCTGCTTGAAGTAGACCGGGTGGATCTGCTCTATGCCCATGCGTGCGATAATGAGGCGCGGTACACGTATTTAATGCGGGATAAAGGGATGCTGCACACGCTGGAGCAGATCCGGTCGGAAGGGCTGACCCGATTTCTCGGGGTCAGTTTTAATCACTTTCTTCCGTATGAGCACGGTCGCACGGGGATTGACCGGATGAAAGCCTTGATCGAAACGGATGCCTTCGATGTGATCCAGCTGCCTATGAGCCTGATTCGTATCGAACGGGTGGAAGACGAAATATTACCTCTGGCTGCGGAACGGGATCTGGGCGTAGTGATCAATTTCCCTACAGCGGATGGATTACTCACACGCGACATCGGGGTTTTTCAATCTATACTCGATCCGTATATTTCTACGCCCTGTCAAGGAGCGCTGCTGGCCCTTCTCCTTTATCCTGCTGTGACCTCTGTTCTCTCGGGTATGAGTACGTCCGCTATCGCAGATGAAAATTGTGCGGTGGGGACGATCCTGGCCGGCCTCTCAGAGGCAGAGCGTGATCAATTGCGACACAAGATACAAGATGTAGGTATCGGCCCCTGCCGGAGTTGCGGTCGATGTGCACCCTATACTCAGGGGATCCCCGTTCCTCAGATCATGACCTTTCATGATTCGGCGCAACGATTCGGTATTCAGGCGGCCCATCAGAGGTATGAGGGCCATAAAGTGCAGGTGATGGCCTGTACGGATTTTGAAGGGGCTAACGCGGTCTGTCCTGAAGGCTTTGACGTCCTGGCGAAAGTGAAAAAAGTATTTGATGACTGATCCTGTAAAGTGTCCGCTGGCATAACAGAGGTGTACGTCAGAGGGCGCTTTTTCATTGTTTTACAGGCAAATATCCCGCTTATCCATCTGGCACAGCTGTTGCTCCGCCATGTGACTATGATCTTATATCATCTCACATATTATCATGAGGGGAGCAACCATGGCCATCACCAAAATTGAGTTTCCGATCACCGAATGGCGCGGGCTGATTTATTTTTATCCGGAATCCCTCAATGCAAAGAACAACACACAGACACACGTGATCCTCCCCAAACCCTGTCTGGGTATTCCTGAGCGTTTTGGTGAGGGATTTGTGGTGCTGCACTATTATATCTCGCAATTAGCGCACATTACGGATATATTGAATCCGAAGGGGGCGATGTGCTTTTTCGACGAGACGAAATCGCCCGGTGAAGCGGGGATAGGGCATGGCGAGGTAGGGTCCTAAGGAGGCGCTGATCATGGAGCAGAAACGAAAAGTCGTTCCGCCTGTGTATTTCCTTATTTCTCTGATTTTTATGACAGCGCTGTATTATCTGCTACCGGTGGTCAAAGTTATTCTCTTTCCGTATGCTTATGCAGGCATTCTGTTCATTGTATTCGGTCTGACCATCATGCTGATTGCCGTGGGCGCCTTCAGTAGAGCGAAGACGCCGATTATCCCCTTTGAAAGATCCACCGCGCTGGTCGTTGAGGGCATGTATCAATTCACGCGAAACCCGATGTATCTGGGTATGGTGCTGGTACTGACCGGTGCAGGCGTGCTCTTTGGCGTTGTCAGCGCGTTCCTGCCGATACCTTTTTTTATCTGGGGCATCACGGCCAATTTTATTCGCGGTGAAGAGCGATTTCTTGAAGATATTTTCGGGGAAGTGTACGTGGCGTACAAGCAGAAAGTACGGCGGTGGGTGTAGGGTGTGGGCATCGGTCAGGATGCCCACACGCCGGTTCTAACTGGCTTTTTTATCAACAAGCAGCTCTAATTGGCGTCCATAAGATCCGGTTTCGGGCGCGTAATGCAAACCGCACTCTTTGTGCGTGGTCGCTTCCCACCACCAGCGGCCGGCACGAATATCTTCGCCGGGCTGTATGGCCCGTGTGCAGGGCGCGCAGCCGATGCTGGTATATCCTTGGGCGTACAGCGGATGTTGCGGCACGTTATGGGTTTTTATATAAGACCACACTTCATCGCGCGTCCAGTCGGCCAGGGGACTGATTTTCACCAGGCCGTCGTGTTCATAGTCCTTCTCTACTTTTCTGATACCCCGCCGGCTCTCGCCCTGATCCCGACGCAGGCCGACGACCCAGGCATCCAGCCCTTCAAGCGCCCGTCGAAGCGGGGCCACTTTACGGACGTTACAGCAGGTGGTGCGGGAGGCTACGGAATCGTAGAACAGGTTCGCGCCTTGTGTGCTGACCATCGACTCCACCTGAAGCAGATCCGGAAAATAGACCTGGATGTCGATCCCGTAGTGTTTACGCACCTGATCCATGAATGCGTATGTTTCCTGGTGCAACCGGCCGGTATCGATCGTGAACACGCGGATGTCCGCCTTCATCTTACTGGCCATATCGATCAGCACCATGCCTTCCGCCTGAAAGCTGGTACAGAATCCAAGACGTGATCCCCATTGTTGCAGCGCCCATGCAATCACCGTCTCCGGTGTGTCAGCTTCAAAATAATTCTGGAGATCCTGGTCGTAGTTCATGATCGTGTGCTTTCTCTTTCGGCTCGCATCGCGGCGGTGATGGAACGTGGGGTCTGTTGTTAGATTTCTACTCAATCTAAGTCACCATTCTACGGAAAAATCGGGCTATGTCAAGAAGTAAATTTTCAATGTTGATCAACATAGTGATCATTTTTCAATGGGAAAGGTATATAACTTATTTAAAATATTGATTTAAGTGTGATTTTAAAATGATAAAATGATATGGATATATCGTAGAGTTTTTCTAATTCGGTGGGATGGCTCGCGAGAGATCAGGTTGACTGATTGGCTTAATAGTCGATCCGTCATCCATCAACAAATCAGTTAATCCTTCTCCGCCGCCACATACATCCTGGCCCATTTAAACGCCCCCACTGTGCCGTCCCCGTAGGTGGTATAGCCTTTGACCCAGGGCTTACGGAGTTGGAGGCCGATGTCGTGATACAGGAAGGCGGCCGGATAATCTTTAGCCATGACGGTTGAGGCGTCGCGGTATAGTTCGGCACGTTTGACGGGATCCAGTTCGGAGGCGGCTTCTTCCACCAGTTGGTCGAATACCGGATTGGTCCAGTCCTGCCTGCCGACACCGCGTGGCTGGGCATGCCAGATCATGTCCAGTATGCTGCGTGGATCGAGGAAATCGGCGCCGAAAGCGATAAAGCCCAGGTTCATATTCCATTTATACAGGTTATTCATATACATGGACCGGTCGGCGCTGCGGATTTCTACATTAATGCCCAGATGCTGTTTCAGCATACTCTGTATGGCTACGCCGACCATGCGTTGTGAGGGGTTAGGCGCCCGCATCCAGAGTTCCTGCTTCGGAAATCCCCGACCATTCGGATAGCCGGCTTCCCGCATGAGCGCGCGGGCACGATCGGGACTAAACCCCTGGTAACTTTCATGGGCGGTCCCTTCGTATTCTTTGAATCCGGGCGGGATCATGGAATAAGCCGGAATCGCTCCGCCCTGTAGAATCGCACTGGCCATATTTTCCCTGTCGAGTGACCGCGAGACGGCTTCCCGCACCCGCACGTCGTTAAACGGCGGCTGTTGCGTTCTGAAAAACATGTACCAGGTGTTCATGGCATGAAACCGGACCAGCTCGTCTTTCAACGCCGGATCGCGTTGTATCCGCTCCAGATCGGTCACATCCAGTCCTACGATATCCACCTCATCACTCTCATAGGGCAGGATCGTCGCTGCGGAGGCATCCTGGAACGGGTGAATGACTTTTTCCAGATAGGGTTTGTGGGGACCGTTATAGAACGGATCGGGTACCAGCGTCATATGGCTGCCGTGGACCCATTCCGATACTTTGAATCCGGAATTGGTCACGATATTTTCCGGATCGGTCCATTTACGGCCGTACTTTTCCACCTGTCGTTGTGGTACGGGCACCGCGTCGGCGAAGGACACAATGTGCGGCAGATACGGGGCGGGTTTTTCTGTTTCGATGACGAGCGTGGTATCGTCCACAGCGCGAATACCCAGGGCGTCCATATCATCGATTTCCCCTTTGACGAGGGCTTCTGCATTTTTAATATCGAAGTAGAAAAACGCGTAGATATTCTTAGATTGGGGATTGAGGATACGGCGATAGGAATACACAAAATCATACGCCGTCAGGGGTGATCCATCGCTCCAGCGCATGCCGGGGCGTAGATAAAACGTCCAGGTGATGCCGTCCTCCGTCTCCCAGCGATTCGCGGCGGCCGGAACGGGCGTCCAGGATTCATCTTTCACAAGCAACGGTTCGAACGGAAAGATGGTCGCTTCCGTATCATACGGATAGATACTCGGATCCAGGCTGCGCGGCTCCGGACTCATAAACCGTATAATCTGCTGCCCCGCGTCCGCTGCATCGGCCGGCAGGACCTTACCCACCGAGTTAATCCGTTTACCTATGGTCTGCTGCATCGTTTGATCCACCTGCTCGCAGGCGGAAAATAACAGGCAGCAAATCAGGGCTGTACAGGTTGCTTGAAGCATGTATGGAGATACTCCGTGGATGGATACTGGTTTGCGTGTTTCCTGTCCTGGTCCTTCCTTTTTCAAACCAGGCAACAAGGTACTTCTTTGTTTTCAAGAAATAAGCAAACGGCTTGAACCGCTTGTCGAGAGGCTGCGGAGATGGACTCGTAGGTATAAGCGCCCAGATGCGTTGTCATGAAAACATTGGGGAGCGTTCTCAGGTCGGACTCCTTGGGGAGAGGTTCTTGCTCAAAAACATCCAGGCCGGCTGCGGCAATTTTACGGCTCACCAATGCCTGGTAAAGTGCCTGCTCATCCACCACCCCACCACGGCAGGCATTAATAACGATTGTACCCTTTGAAATGGATGCCAGAGCCCGGTCATTCAACATATACCGGGTTTCTTCCGTAAGGGGCACATGGTAGCTCACAATGTCCGATTGTTTTAAAAGTTCGGTGTAGCCGCTACGTTCAACATGGTATGTTTGAAATTGCTCGTCAGGCTGATAAGGATCAAAAGCTGTTACCTTCATCTTAAACCCCTGCGCCAGTTCCGCCACGCGGGAGCCTACCCGACCCAACCCGATGATGCCCAGGGTTTTTCCGGACAGCGTGTGGCCTCTGGGGACTTCTTGTCTCCAATTATTTGCCTTAATGGATGTTAGCGCGTCACGGCTATGACGAATGCAGTTAAGCATTAACATAATAGCAAGTTCTGCCGCGCTGTCTCTATTGGCATCAGGCGTGTGAGCAACCTTGATTTGATTCTGTCTGCAGTATTCTAAATCGATATGATCATACCCACTTGTTGCCGTTACAATAAATTCGATTTTTTTGGCCTTTGCTAAGACCTCCTTGCTTAATTTTGTTCGACTGCGAATAAGCAAGATGTCCGTTTCCTCCAGTTCAGCCTCGTTCAACTGTAGATTATATGACCGTGTAAGATTCACATCCTCTTTTGTTTGTAATAAAGCCAAAGCGTCTGGCGTATAGACATCTTTAATCAAGATATTCACTAGAAGTGCAACCTCATGTTTTCGAACAGTTTCTCACGTAATACCAATTGTTGATTTATGATTTATGAATTTTGATTGAAAAGGCCATTCTTGATGGTATGCACCAGACGGAGCAGTTGAATGTAGAATGATAACAAAAATGGGTCCATATGGGTAGTTATTCTCGTCTATGGGCTTTATTTTCAAGGTCACGGTTCAAACCGGGCTTTGAAAAATCGCAGGTATTCAGGTTCATCCTTTATCTTCATCCTTATGTCACGGTCTCAAAATCCACACGAACTTCTTCCAATCTGGCCGTGCGGCATCCGTTGAGGGAAACAAACGTCACCCTGTATTGCAGCCATTCGGTCATCTTATCCATCCCTTGAATCACCTCACCTGGTGTTTCATAGAACGTGTTTTCTCCCTCAGGTCCTTCCCAGAGGGCATCTTCAAGTTGCTCCTGGTCTGCCGCCCGGCGGAGTTGGAATTTGATCTGCGTTTTCTCAGGCGTCTCTGCTTTCCACGTGATCCGGATGGGGTCAAGGTCCTTCATTTCGTAGGGCGGCGAGACGTAATGCTCCAGGGGTTCTCTGGTGAACGCATTGCCGAAATCCCGTGGAGAAGCGAGGTGGGGCCCCAGGCCCGGTAGACGGGTGACCCGGTCGAATGAGAGTCCATCAGGGCCGTTCCAGAAAAGCAGGGAGTCCACCTGATGCCCGAGATCATTGCGGTGGCACACCGTAAGCAGGTCAGGGTAGCCGTTGCCGTTTATATCAACGGCTACAAAGGCACAGGAGGAATCGCAGGGAATCTTGAAAGGATTATCGAAATCAAAGCTTTTGCCGTCTCCCCGGAAGATCAAGCCCGGCAGCTCCCTGGTAAATTGCGTAGAATAGGCGGGTACCAGCAGATCCAGGCGCCCGTTGTTATTTAGATCCGCCACGGAGATCATGATGCTCGAGGCCTCTGTAGGATGGAACTCGGTACGGTCGGGTGAAAAACCGTCCGGTCCACCGTAAAGAATGAAGAATCCGCTGCCTTCGCGCGTGTAATGCCCCATGACGACCACGATCAAATCCAGCCAGCCGTTACCGTTCAGATCGGCACGGTTGATAGCGCACACGGTACCCGTTGCCTTGAGAGGAATCTTCTGCATCCTCTGTTCTGAGAATCCGTCCGGACCACCGAGGTAAATGTCAACGTGGCCCAGTGGATTATAGAAAATGACATCGAGCCAGCCATCCTGATCCACATCGGCGATCTGTGCGTTGCCGCTGCAGAAAGTCGGCAGAACCGCCGAGCGGTCAGGCGAAAACCCGTCGGGCGAACCGTAGAAGATCACCGAAGAATTAGCCAGCGTCTCCGGTTTATCGTCATAAGTGTAGGTGATCGCCAGCAGATCCAGCCACCCATCACGGTTGAAATCGGCGACCAGCACGTAGTAAAATGGGTGTCCTCGGCTGGGAAGAATAGAGTATCTATCCGGTTTGAGCCCGTCCGGACCGCCGTGAAAGATCCTGAGGCCTTCGGGGGCGATTATTACCAGGTCGGCAAAGCCGTCCTGATCCAGATCGGCCAGGGCATAGGTATTGGTTCCTCCGCCTGTCGGCAGCTCCAGCCTGCGGGAAGGGGTGTACTCAGAGGTCTCGTTGCCAAGATAGATGTAGAGCGGAAAATCGGGGTCCGTCTGAGACGGACCACCCATGGTACTGTTGAAGATCACTTCCGGGTGGCCATCGCCGTCCAGATCACCCGTGGTACACCCCATCGTACCGCCTGTCGGCAGCCAGGTTATCCGATCTTTTGAGAATCCGTCGGGGCCATTCCAGAAAATAGCCGACTCGGTCTCATAGGTCAGGTCGTTCTGATATTTGGACGCCACCAATTCGGGGCGACCGTCCCCGTCCAGGTCAGCCGCCGTAACCCAGCTACAGAAGGTCAGCGGCAGCATGGTCGCCGCCTGGTTCAGATTGTCCAGCGTGCGTATTTCTATGCCTTCCCGGGTGGCGATAAGCAGTTCATTCCTGCCGTCTCCATCTACATCGCTTATATCTGCGCGAACGGCCCCCTGACAGAACATGGTGCTATTTCCCCGGGCTTCGAGAATCGTCAGGTCTTCAGGACGGAATACACCGGCTCTGTTCCAGTAAATGTAGATCTTGTTCCCGCCGGTGAACACAATCTCCTTGTGGCCATCCCCATTGAGGTCGCCCAAAATGACCTGCATGGCAAAATGGGTGGGAAGCTTCAGAGGGGCCGTGGTATCGAAACCATCTTCTGTGCCCCAGTAGACATAAGATTCAATGTCGTATTCAAATCCCTCCCGGTAGTTGGCCACAATGAGTTCGGGGTGGCCGTCTCCATTGAGGTCTTCACAGACGACGGAAAGTGCTGCCATCCCTGTAAGCCCGTAGCGTTCGGATACGTCTTCGAACTTGCGTGGCGCGACCTGCTCATACACGTGTACAGGTCGGGACACACCCGGATTATGGTGGTCGAGCCAGGCGGAAGGGAGAATGAGGTCCAGACGTCCCGTACCATGCCCATCGACGGTGGTAACATCATAAGCCCCGACGGCAGGTAATACCGTGCGTTCGCCGCTTAACCCATCCGGACCGCCCCAATAGATATACGAGTCAAGTTCCGAGGTGACGCCGTTCTCCCCATTAACGACAATCAGATCGAGATACCCATCGCCATCCACATCCACCGCCCGACTCATCCACCCACTATCGTTAGGTAGCGTCTGCCGGGGCCAGACTTCGTTCTTATCGCTTGGCTGTGTGTAAATCCAGGTCGGACCACGCTCGAGATACCCATGGGCGTTGGGAAATATAATATCCACATGACCGTCATTATTAACATCAAACCGGTGAATCATCTCTATAATGCCCTTAGCATTTACATAGAGATTGTCGCCGCCATTGTCGAACGCGCCTCTGGAAAAGGCCTCGAATCCGCGGTGTACCCACGCCGGCTCTATAGTCTGGCTCATGGATTGATTTGGAGTAAGGAAAGCAAGATAAGTGCAGTACGGAGTGCGGAGTAAAAGCCGTTTTCACTCCGCACTCCGTATTTTTTCTAAATTCTAATCAAATCTTTCACCAGCAGATCATTAATTCGTTTTGCGAAGCCGACAGGATCGTCGAGCTTGGACCCTTCGGCAACGACGGCCTGTTCGTACAGCAGTCGGCCCATATTTTCGATACGGGCATCGTTCTGATCGCTGGCGTGCAGCTTCTGGAGACCCTGAATGATCGGATGCTCGGCGTTGAGTTCCAGGATGCGTTTTGAGGTCTGTCCACCGCCGCCATCCCCCATGCGTTGCATGAGCCGCTCCATATGGGCGCCCATGCCTCCTTCGTCGGCGACCAGACAGGAGGCGCTGTCTTTCAAACGAGTCGATAAGCGGATATCCTGGACCTCTGAGAGTTTACTCTTGAGCGTTTCGAACAAACTCTTATATGTTTTTTCGTTATCCTCAGCTTTTGCCTTGGTCGTCTCGTCGGGCTCTACATTCCCTTTGTCTGCGGCCTGGAATTTCTTCTCTTTATAATCTGTCAGAGAAGACATCGCGAACTCATCGATGGGATCGGTCATGAACAGAACATCCCAACTGCGGTCTTTGAATACTTCCAGATAGGGCGTATTCTCGAGCATGCCCCGATGCTCACCGGTAAGATAATAGATCTCTTCCTGATCCGGCGGCATTTTCTCCACATATTCATCGAGCGATATGTATGATCCGGCTTCGGTATTCATGGATTCATAGATCATCAGGCCGGAGAGCGGCTCTTTGTTCTCAAAATCCTGCGCCAGCCCCTCTTTCATGATCATACCCAGTTCTTTAAAGAATTCCACATACTTGTCGGACTCGTCCTTCTTCATCTCTTCGAGGGTGGTGAAGATGCGCTTGACGATGTTTTTCTTGATCCGGTCCAGTATCGGATTCTGCTGGAGGATCTCGCGTGAGACGTTGAGCGGCAGATCGGCGCAGTCCACCACCCCCTTGACGAAACGCAGATAAGCCGGCAGCAGTTCTTCGCAGTTTTCCATGATCTGCACACGCTGTACGTACAACTTGGGCCCCACCTTGGGATCGCCGAACATCAGGTCGAACGGCCGTTTGGCAGGGATAAAGAGCAGGACCTTGAACTCGGTAAGCCCTTCGGCGGTGTAGTGAATCACTTTGGCCGGATCGTTGAAATCGTTCGAGATCTGCTTGTAGAAGGCGTTATACTCGTCCTCTTCCACTTCGCTCTTCGATCGCAGCCACAGGGCTTTCATGGAGTTGAGTGTTTCTTCTTTGACAACGGTCCTGGTCTCGGGCGCTTTATCCTCTTCCTTCTTGTCCTCTTCCGTGCCCTCTTTCTGTTCGACCGGCTCCTGCCGTTCCACGTCCATGACCACCGGATACTCGATGAAGTCCGAGAACTCTTTGACGACCTGGCGCAACCGCCACTCATCGAGGAATGCCTTCTCGCCGTCTTTCAGATGAAGCGTGACATCGGTACCGAGTGTTTCTTTTTCAACCACAGCAACCGTGAACTCACCCTCTCCAGCCGATATCCAGCGAACGCCCTGATCCGGCGGATCGCCCGCAAGACGAGAAATCACCGTCACCCGGTCGGCGACCATAAAGGCGGAATAGAATCCCACACCAAACTGTCCGATTAAATCCGGACGGCTGGCATCTTCGGCATTTTTGAGGGTTTCGAGAAATTCCATGGTGCCGGATTTGGCAATGGTACCGAGCTGATCAATGATCGTCTCACGCGACATCCCCACCCCGTTGTCCGACACCGTCAATGTGTTCTTTTCCTTGTCGGCGGTCAGCCTGATCTTCCAGTCTTTATCGCCTTCGAGCAAGTCTTCATTATTTATAGAGTTAAAACGTATTTTATTGATCGCATCACTGGCGTTGCTGATCAGCTCCCGTAAGAAAACTTCTTTATGGGAATACAGTGAGTGCGTGATGAGATGAAGAATCTGACGCAGCTCACTTTTAAACTCCATGGTCTCGACAGGCGTGTCTGTGGTTTCTGACATCTCTGCCTCCTTTCACAGTAATAAGCAGGATTGCTCTGTTGTGTAATGGCTCAGGTTGTAGCCTCTATACGCTTTGGACGAAAGCAACTTAAAATAGGGCAAAAAACCGGTTTTGTCAATATGATGTGCATGTTCTATTGATGGATATTTCTGTTCAAGATCATCTCAAAATGAGATTCGGTCTCATTTTATGCTCATAAGCTGGCAAAATATCCGGGTGATTAACGCATCACGCTTCGACGCTCTCTACCGAAAAAACAAATTTAAATCAAATAAAAACACCCTGTTACGATTTAAAAAATAATTCCCGTGAGGTTTGGCACCTATTTGCCGCCTCATTCGGATCAGATGTATTGGAGCCGGCTCAAAAAGAGAGTGAGACCACCATGAAAACCATATTAGTCATCGACGATCAACCCAATATCAGGACGCTGCTGAAATTCGACACGAAGGACAAATTTCATGTCGTCACCGTGCACAACAACATGGAAGCCTTACAATGGCTTAGAGCAGACCATAAACCGGATTTAATCGTTTTCGACGGCACCATGCCCTATCTGGGACCGTTTTGGGTTCCTCAAAATCATGGAGAAGCTGATCGATAACGCCTTTAAATTCTCCGAATCGGGTATCCCTGTGGAAATCACGGCCTATGTCGACCCATACTACATCCTGTTTTCGCGACCTTACCCCAGTATCATCTCGACGGCAGGCTAAGATG
>CAJXCW010000024.1 GCA_913051705.1 uncultured bacterium | reverse complement strand
GGAAATGCTTGAAGACTTGATTCTGGCGGCTATTCATCAAGCGCAACAGAGAGCACAGGAAATGATGAACCAAGAGATGGGACAGATTACAGGCGGGGTTCAGATTCCGGGGTTGACTTTATAACAGGTGTTTTTGCCTTGTATTTTAGTCAATTAAGACCAGGTACAGGAATCGATAATTATGGCACAGGAATACAGTTCTCAGGCACTGGCCATTTTAATTGACGAGCTTCGTCGGTTGCCCAGCATCGGCAAGGTCTCGGCTCAGCGATTGGCCTTTCATATTCTTAAAGCGCCATCAGAGCGTGCGCTGTCTTTAGCGGATGCCATACGGGCGGTTAAGGAGAAAGTGCACTACTGCACCGTCTGCTGGAATATCACGGAATCGGAAACCTGTGATATCTGTTACGACGCCAAGCGGAACCCGTCTATCATTTGTGTGGTTGAAGAGCCCAAAGATGTGATTACCCTCGATCATACCGGAGAATTTCGTGGATTGTATCATGTGCTGCACGGTGCCCTTTCTCCTCTGGATAATATCACGCCGGAAGATATCCGTACCCGTGAACTGATGCTGAGACTAAATGATACCGTCCAGGAAGTCATTGTCGCGACCAACCCCAATATAGAAGGAGATGCGACGGCGATGTATTTAAGCCGACTGATCAAGCCACTGGGGATCAAAGTAACCCGACTGGCACGCGGATTACCCATGGGCGGCGATCTTGAGTATGCGGATGATGTTACACTGGCGCGTGCCCTCGAAGGAAGGACAGAAATATAAGGCGATGAAGGTTTCAGGATACAAGTTCTTACTGTATACATGCCCGGCTCCTGACCATTTCATAATTGATCTGTCCTGTATCTTTCATATCGCATCCTGAATTGACACGTATGAATTTACCAAATAAACTGACCATCTCCCGCATTGTCCTCAGCCCAATTTTCATGATTTTTTTCCTGATCGATAATTTATATACACGCTACTTCGCCCTTTTTATTTTCTCCGCCGCTTCATTAACCGATTTATATGATGGATATCTTGCCCGTAAGACCGGTGTCATTACCAGCTTCGGCAAATTCATGGACCCCTTAGCGGATAAAATTCTCACCTCTACAGCCCTTATCTCATTTGCTTCTCTTGGTTACGTCCAGCCATGGATGGTTCTGATGATCATAGGTCGAGATTTTATCGTGACGGGATTAAGAAGTGTGGCCGCCTACCGTGGTCTGATCATCCTCCCTAGCCGGGTAGCCAAATGGAAAACGGCATCGCAGATGGTTGTTATCGTCATCATCCTGCTCTATATCAATATCCGTACTACCCTGCTTGCCTATGGACAGTGGGATTTGGAAATTGATCCCATCGCCTGGATTGTGCTCAACAGCATGGTCTTTGTATCCATGGTCCTCACCGTCAGTTCCGGTCTTGACTATCTTATTAAAAACCGGTCAATTTTCACCAGTTTATTGAGGTGAGCATGCGGCGCTTGATTACTGTGCTGGCGACAGGTTGTTATGTCGGATATACGCCAAGAGCACCCGGGACGGCCGGCAGCATATTGGGGCTCGGCATTATCTGGGGGCTGGCCGATTCATCAAGTTTGCTCTATATCATGCTGACCGTCTTTCTTCTGATTATAGGTATTTGGGTATCAGGACGTGCGGAAATCTACTTCGGACACGACGGCAGCCAGATTGTGATTGACGAAATTATAGGCGTTATGATCACTTTTGTCTGGATACCGCTGAATGCGTTTACGCTTGTTACGGGCTTTATACTATTCCGGATAATGGACATTGCAAAACCCTATCCCGCTAACCGAGCTCAGAAGTTGCCCGGCGGCACCGGCGTCGTCGCAGACGATGTGATCGCAGCCGTTTACGCCCATATCCTATTACAGGGCATATTGATCCTGATGGAAAAAGGCGCTCTATGAAAACCGCATCCATCATAACAATCGGGGATGAACTTCTATATGGGGCTGTGGTGAATACGAACGCTGCATATATCGGCCAGTGTCTGTCAGACCTGGGTATTGAACCGATATGGTCAATTACAGTAGGAGATAGTAGAGAACAGATCCATCAGGCCCTTGAGATAGCGTCCCAACAGGCGGATGTAGTGCTGATCACGGGTGGATTGGGACCGACTCATGATGATGTAACCAAAACGATCATCGCAGAAGCAGCCGGACTGGAGCTGGTTTTTCATCAAGAGATACTCGACCAGGTAGAGGTCATGTTCGCTCAACGTGGAATTTCCATGCCTGAATCGAACAGGATACAAGCCCTCATACCCGAAGGCGCTGATATTCTGAAAAATCCGATCGGTACAGCGCCCGGATTCTCCATCAAACACCACCAGACTTCTATTTTTGTAATGCCGGGCGTACCACGTGAGATGAAAAAAATGATGGAAGAGCAAGTTATTCCGAGACTCCAGATCCACACTAAAAATCGTGTTATTGTCCATCGCTGGATAAGGACGACCGGCATTGGTGAATCAAATCTTTCTGAATTGATTAAGGACATCATCGCAGAAGCTACGGAAATTAAAATTGCTTCATTGCCTCAGAATACAGGAACCAATCTCCGCCTGACGGCGCAAGCCGAGACCGTGGAGGAAGCACAGCGACAGATTAATACGGTCGAATCCAGACTTCTTAAACGGGCCGGATCCTATATTTACGGGACCGATGAAGATACGCTCGAGGAAGTCGTGGGGCGTCTGCTTACAAAAACGGGCGCAACACTCGCCCTGGCTGAATCCTGCACAGGCGGTCTTGTGGTTGACCGCCTGACAGATGTACCGGGTAGTTCCGTGTATATCTGTCAGGGTGTTGTCGCCTATAGTAATGAAGCCAAAATCCAGCATCTGAATGTCTCGGAAGAAATCCTGGCACGACACGGTGCCGTCAGTGCGGAAACTGCAGCTGACATGGCATCCGGCATCCGTCGTATCAGCGGGGCGACATACGGCCTCTCTACCACCGGCATAGCTGGACCTGGCGGCGCAACCGCGTTAAAACCAGTCGGATTAGTTTATCTGGGACTTGCACATGCGGACGGCACCATCACGCAAGAGTTAAGACTCGGTACAGACCGCCGTACGAACAAGACAAGAGCCATGCTGGCCGCTCTGAATATGTTACGCCTTTTCATCCTGGAGCCTCAGCTGATCGCATAATTATACTTGGGGTTTGAGCCCCGGCGATTTATAATCAAGAATATACAGGATGCAGAATTTCATAACATGATCCTGTATTCTCTATCTATAAAATGTTTATGGAAACCATTCGTACCTTTGTTGCTATCGAAATTCCGGACGCCGTCAAAAACCAAGTGGAGGTTCTGGAAAACCAGTTTAAAAAAATACGGACGGATATCAAGTGGGTACATCCTCAAAATATCCATATTACATTGAAATTCTTAGGCAACACCTCGATTAATCGTTTGGAAGAAATCTATGACGGACTTCAGGAAGCGGTCGATTCGATTCGACCATTTCAGCTTAAACTACAACAAGTCGGTGCTTTTCCTGATCTGAACCGACCGCGGGTATTCTGGATAAACATCGACCAGGGTCGAGAGGCGTTAATGACCCTGCAAAAACGTATTGAGGAGATCTTATATGCGCGTCGATTTGTTCGTGAAGAACGCCCCTTTTCACCACATCTAACGATCGGTAGAGTACGTTCACCTCGAGGGCTTCGAACGTTGACGGATCAGGTTAGAAGTATAACGTTTAATGCCCAGACTTTTCTGGTAGACCGTGTGGTGGTTGTCAAAAGTGATCTACAGTCTACCGGACCGATCTATACTGTATTAAATCACACGAACCTGGTATAAATGGTGCCTACGATTACAGACATCCGTACAGAACGTGTAAAACGCCGGCGGGTACGGACGATTTATCTCGATAGTGAATGTGCTTTAACAATAACGGAGGAGACGTATCTGCGATTTGGTCTTTCTGTCGGACAGGCGCTTGATGCGGTTCAACTTCACGATATTGGGTTGACAGACGGCATCGCCAGGGCGCGCGAACAGGCGCTCCGTCTCCTGAATTACCGGATGCGAACCCGAAAAGAATTAGAACAACGGTTGCGACAGAAAGAATGGTCCGATGAAATCATTACCCAGGTTATAAAACGACTCGAAGAATCCGATCTTATTGATGATAAGCGATTTGCCCGCCTGTGGGTCGATGAACGCCTTCGATTAAAGCCGGTCGGACTCAACCTGCTGCGCCGTGAGTTACGACGCAAGGGTATAGATCCTGATACAGCGGAATCAGTGCTTAAAGAATATGATGATCGGGATGACGAGGTCACACGCGCTTATGCTCTGTTGCATCACCGGTACAATCAATACGCAGAACTGCCGCCGACCGTCGCCCGTCGGCGTATGACCGGCTTTCTGGCACGGCGTGGGTTCGACCATGGCATCATATACCATGTCGTCCATCGTATTTTCGACGACTTCAAGGAGCCTGACGTTTGACAGGACAAGAGATTCGTCAATCATTTATCGATTTCTTCACTGCCCGGAATCATACCGTGGTTCCGAGTTCAAGCGTTATCCCATGGGATGACCCGACGCTGTTATTCGCCAATGCCGGTATGAATCAGTTCAAGGATGTATTTCTGAATACCGGTACCCGTAATTATTCCCGGGCGGTGGATACCCAAAAATGTATCCGGGCCGGCGGCAAACACAACGACCTGGAAGATGTCGGAACGTCTCCTACACATCATACATTTTTCGAGATGCTGGGGAACTGGTCCTTCGGGGATTATTATAAGGAAGAAGCCATACTCTGGGCTTGGGAACTGCTGACGGAAGAGTGGAAGCTGCCCAAAGAAAAACTTTGGGCCTCGGTCTTTCGGGATGATGATGAAGCCGAAACACTATGGGCCAAACTCACCGACATCGATCCATCCCGTATCTTGAGGTTTGACGAAAAAGACAATTTCTGGGAGATGGGTGAGACAGGCCCATGTGGTCCCTCTTCCGAAATCCATTTCGATATGGGGCCTGAACGGTGCAGTATGCAGGATGATCCCGATCATTACTGTGGTGTCAACGGGGATTGCGGCCGGTACATGGAGATCTGGAATCTGGTATTTATCCAGTATAATCGGGATGAATCCGGTGCGTTATCTCCTTTGCCTGCCCGGCATGTAGATACCGGTATGGGGTTTGAACGAACGGTCAGCATACTACAACATGTTTTGACAAACTATGATACGGATATCTTCCGTCCGTTGATTAATCGTATCGCGGACATGACCGGTCAGGCGTATACACAAGGCGATACGGTGGTGCCGTTTCGTATACTGGCAGATCATGCGCGCGCCCTCACCTTTGCCATTACAGATGGCGCCTTGCCTTCAAATGAGGGACGGGGATATGTCCTGCGGCGTATCCTTCGGCGGGCAGCCCGCTACAGCCGGACCATCGGGGAACAGGATCCGTTTCTGTACCGTCTCGTTCCGGCCGTAATCGAACAGATGGGCGCTGCGTATCCGGAAATCCGTACCGCACAGGAACATGTGGAGATTGTCATAAAATCGGAAGAAGAAGCGTTCGGCAGGACGCTCAACCGTGGCCTGGACCTCTTTGAAGAGATGGTTGTCCGGGCGACTCGGGAGGGGCGTCAAGTAATTGCCGGTTCTGAGACGTTCAAACTTTACGATACATATGGTTTTCCTGCCGATCTGACCCAGCTCATGGCCGTCGAACGTCATTTAACGGTAGACATGGCTGGATTCGATCAGGAGATGGAAGCACAAAGGGCCCGTTCCAGGGCAGGTTCAACAATGGCGGGGGCTGTTGATACGACTCAGAAAAGTTCGCGTACCTTTGCCGGGATCGAAGAGGCCCAATCCGAATTTGTCGGGTATGATCGGTTTGATGTGGAGGAAACAACGATAATCGCCTGTGATGAGACGTCCATTGTTCTCTCCAAAACACCGTTTTATGCAGAATCCGGAGGCCAGCTTGGTGATACCGGCTGGCTGAAGACCGAACAGGGAGTACAACACAGGATTTTAGATACTAAGCGACAAAACGGTGTTATTATCCACCATCGTGATCCGGATGACAGGACGACGCTCTCACCGGCCACAAGAGTAACGGCCCAGGTTGATGCCAAGCGCCGCAGAGCGATCATGCGTAATCATACGGCGACCCACCTGCTACACGCCGCCCTTAGAAGCGTACTCGGTACCCACGTGCAACAGCGGGGTTCCGAAGTGGCGCCTGAACGCCTTCGTTTCGATTTCTCCCATTTTACTGCGGTCACGCCAGAGGAATTGAATGCCGTAGAGCGAAAGGTCAACGAACAGATCTGGGATAATATCCCTGTGGACTGGTTCGAAACCAATTTGGAAGATGCAAAGAATAAAGGGGCCATGGCCCTGTTTACAGAAAAATACGGAGATCGAGTCCGGGTGGTGTGTATTCATGATGTCAGTATGGAATTATGTGGCGGCACCCATCTCCAAGCGACCGGGGGCATCGGCTCTTTCCGTTTGCTGCGTGAATCCAGCGTGGCTGCCGGTGAGCGACGAATTGAGGCCGTGACCGGTTCCGCCGCGTATGAAGCCATGAAAGAGGATATGCATACCATACATGAGGTAGCCGGCGTACTGAAATCCGATCCTGATCATATCATCCGGCGTGCAGAAGGACTGAATAGCCGCATACGCGAACTTGAGCAGGATATCAAACAGATGAGCAGTGAATCAACCCGAAACTGGTTGGACGACCTGCTGAATCAGTCCGTACAAATTGATGGGGTAACAGTAGCGACCGCCCAGGTTGAGAGCTCAGATATGGAGGCATTACGTATCATGGGCGACACCTTACGTAACCAGCTTCCGGCCGCTGCTGTCGGTGTACTTTTCGCCCGTATTAATGAACGCCCTATGTGTCTTACCGTAGTTACGGATGCAGCCATCTCCGGACATAAACTGCATGCCGGAAATCTGGCGCGAGATATCGCTTCTATCATAGGCGGTGGAGGCGGTGGAAAAGCGCACATGGCGCAGGCCGGCGGTAAAGATGCCTCCAAAATCGGCGATGCTATTGAAGAAACGCCGCAGATTGTTCGCCGGCATATGCAGTCTAATTGATCGGATATGGTTTTATCAAGATAACTGGAGCAGGAAATTCCTGGTACTCGTATGCTTATATGCTGATTTGCCGATAATATGTTAAATACCGTATTGAACCATCTATTACATGTACGATCCGAAAAGGGGGCCGGCTATCTGGCCTTACTCGAACCGGACAAGTTATCCGGCGCGCCCCTTATAGATATGGCTGTTTGTTGTGAAGCCAATGGGGTGGATGCCTTACTTATCGGCAGCAGTCTGATGCTTACCGTTGATTTGGACGAAGCCGTCAGCCAGGTGAAAGCCCATGTTGATATCCCGATTATCTTATTTCCAGGAGCATTGCATCATATCTCACGTCATGCAGATGCGATCCTGTTCCTCTCTTTAATAAGCGGCAGGAATCCTCAATATCTTATTGGTGAACAGGTTCATGCCGCGCCGATTATTCAAGCATACGATTTGGAACCCATTGCAACCGGGTATATTTTGATCGGCTCCGATTCGATCACATCAGCGGAATTCATGAGCAATACACGACCGATACCTAGAGATAAGTCCACGATTGCCGTTGCTCATGCCCTGGCTGCCGAATATCTGGGGATGCATATGGTTTATCTGGATGCCGGCAGCGGCGCCCGACCGTCGGTACCGGAAACAATGGTCGAATTCGTTTCTGATAACGTGTCCATTCCTATAATCGTAGGCGGAGGCATCCGGTCACCGCAGATTGCCCGAGAAAAAGTACAGGCCGGGGCGGATTTTGTCGTCACTGGTACTATTCTTGAAGAACAGGCTTCCCCGGCATTAATTCGGGAATTTGCCGACGCGATCCATAAAAAACCGGGTTGATGCAGGAGACCATCTTGTGAAGACGGCGATTATTCATGATTGGCTCATAAACAGGGCAGAAGAAGAACAGAGTCTGGAGTCCCTATGCACTCTATTCCCTGATGCGGATGTATATACCCTGTTTTATAAACCTGAAGCCATACCTTCGGTTATGACCGCGATAACCGTTCGGTCCTCCCGGCTTCAAAAACTGCCTGGTATTACAAAGTACTATAAATACTATTTGCCGTTATTTCCAACGATGATTGAACATATTGATCTGAGAGGGTATGATCTGGTCATATCTAACAACCGGTATTTTGCCAAGGGTGTCCTTACCCAGCCGGAAACTTGTCATATATGTCTCCTTCATCCTTCGATCCTCTCCTTCTGGCAAGGGCCTGCCCCGGAACCATCAAAATCACCTCAATCGTTCCGTAGTGTGTATCCCTTCCTCATAAGCTATTATCGAATTTGGGATATCGTCTCGTCACAACGCGTGGATTATTTTATCACATATTCTCATCTTCTGGAACAGCATATCATTAAATATTATCGCCGTAATGATATCTCCGTTATAGACACTGCCGACGGGCAAGACATATGTCGGCAGCGTCTCTATGATCTCTGTCATCAAATCATGAATACATTCCGTGTAAGACAGGATACGATCTGTCAAACCCACGATATACCATCCCCCCAAACCCATCCTGCCGCATCGTCATATATGGAGGATTGAATAATCTTCAGATCACATTCTACACTTCTTCGTTTGAGTGGGTGCAAATTATTTCTACAACACTGTATTTCAAGAATATTTCATTGACACCAATTGAGGAAAAACGTATTGTTATTCTTCTGGTATTGTATGGTTTCGTAGATTGATTTCAATGAAACCACCGACTTCATGGACGTTGTTCAAGTGTAAATACATTTCAATAGTCATAGCCTTTTTAAGATCGCGAGGATTTGTATTAAGCGACCATGTATTCGATATATTTGTGTTGTTGTTTTGTGGTGTTTACCTCCCCCTACTGTTGAGGGGGGAGATTATGCCGAATCCTTATTGAGAATCGGTGTGGGCGCTCGACCTATTGCTATGGGAGGCGCGTTTATTGCCTTAGCTGATGATGGGACTGCCGCCTATTGGAACCCGGCAGGTTTGTCTCAAGTACGTTCTCCACAAATATATGCAACACACGCTTTCTTATTTAAATCATTGGCAAACCATAGTTTTATTAATGTGGCACTACCACTTAAAAATCGATTTACTATTGGATTAAGCTGGATCTATCTTAATGTGGACGACATACCTGGTTTCAGTACGGCAACACCAGGTCGGAGCGGTATCAATCAACCGGGGTTACCCGGTAGCTCGCTTCCGGGTAATGATACGGAACAGGTTTACATGCTATCCATTGCCAAGCTGTATAAATTCAAACCTGATTTTATTTTCTACGGCCGGGTACCTATTGAATTGCCTGTTGCTGTGAATATAAAATATCTGCATCAATCTATCGGCAACAAAACTTCCAACGGGTTTGGGATAGATGTGGGGATGATGCTCCGTCTGGGGCTAAAAAATCTTTTAGGCAGCGACCATGCAGGGCATCTTGCCATGGGACTCACTGTTCGGGATTTAACGGGCACGTATGTCGGATGGAACAATCGTAGTAACGAAACAATCAAACCGGGTATTCGTATGGGATTCAGCTATACACAGCCTCTCCGTATGTGGAACAGCACCTTGGTTATTTCGGAACAACACAAACTGTATAATGCAGAAACTTTTTCAATTGGTGGTGAGTACTGGTATAATAAGCTGATTGCTGTACGCATCGGATATGGAGAACGTTTTACTACCGGCGCCGGTCTGATCGTTGGTCGTATTATGTTGGATTACGCATTTCAAAAACAAACGCCGGAAGGTACGCACCGAATAAGTGCGTCTCTTGATTTTTAAGATGACGCAAGAATATTTTTTTCTGTTGTATAATGAATGTGGAGAGTATGTGATCTGATGTTATTCATTCGTATAGTTTGTTCGGTATTAGTTAGTATTACCGTTATTTCCAGTGCGATCAGCTATGGACAGGGAAGACGGATTCAGCCGGGCGACCGGCTTACCATTACGGTACTGGATCGTGAGGATCTTACGCGGACCGTCGTGGTGAGACCAGATGGCACCATTCAATATCCGTTTATGGGTTCAGAAGATCTCAATGGTTTTACCCTGAATCGTCTCAGAACAATCATTACGCTCCAATTAACCCGGTCATTGGGAAGGCCGCCGCAAGCCGTAGATGTTTTGTGGGCTGAGGACGCTTTCCTGGATCAGATCAAAGTTTCTGTTTTAGGCCAGGTCTTTTCCCCGGGCGTGATCAGAGTGGAGCAAGAAGCCGGCATTCAAGGCGCTATTACGGCAGCAGGCGGGTTATTACCCATTGCCCGACAAGATGACATTAAACTACGTAGACTGACGAATCAAGGGATGGCTGTTCTTGATGTTAATCTGGCACGTTTTTTGGAAACAGGAGACCTCAGCTATTTACCTGACCTTAAAGACGGTGATATTATTGTGGTACCCGGCGGTGAGATCTCTTCTCTGGTCAGTATAGAGGGCGGCGTAAACAGTCCTGGACAATATCCTGTCCTGCCCGGCGCTAAAGTCTACGATATGATTATACAGGCCGGCGGTTTTTCGGATGGTGCGCGTAAGCACGATGTCCGTTTGCTAAAACCAAGTGGACGAAACGATGTAAAAAGAGAGTTTACTATAAATATTTCAGAATTGCTTCGTACCGGCCAAGAACCGCTCAGCCCACCTGTAGAGCCGGGAGATCTAATTGTTGTTCGAAAACGGTTTTTTACGGCAAGTCGTATTGCGGCTATTGCAGGCTTCGGCAGTGGAATATCCATTTTAAGTCTGATTCTTTACCGTCGATAAAACATGATGTCTCACAGCAACTGAAAACCCGTACAGGAGATAAATCCTTGCAAGGAACTGAAATTCGCCTTCAAGATTATATTGGCGTCGTTTATCGAAAGAAATGGATTTTGATGCTCTCTTTCGTACTCGTTCTGGGAATCGCTTTGTACGATGCGTTTACTACGCCACCCGTTTATATCTCTTCCGCCACCGTGAAAATCGATACGCGTACTTTGAGTACAAGTGGCGATGGGGCCGTGGTCCGTGCAGTAGCACAGTCGGTTGATTATTATGATCGTATTTTTCGTACCGGTATATTCAGAAATGAATTGCTCGATTCATTGTCTGCTGACGAGGCTTCCATCATCGCGCAAAACCAAAACCTGTCTCTGGAAAATCTTATTGAATTTAATCTCTCTCTTAATGCAGATGCGGTGCAGTCCTTTTTCAGAATCACGGCAAGCGCCAGTAGCCCGGATCTCGCGTATAGACTGGCTGACGTCTCCAGCCATCTCTTTCAGAAAAGGCTCATCGACATTGAAAGCGAAAGCATGGTTGAAAGCGATGTATATCTGGATGAGCAGATCACATTACTTCGTAATAAGCTGGAAACTAAAGAGATCGAAATTCAAAATTTCACTCGCGAACAACATATCATACCCGGAAATCCCGGCTCGGTAGGAAACACAGGTTTTATGGCATTTCAGATCAAGCTGGATGAAATCGAAGTTCAGCGGGAATTAACGGCGATCAAACTACGTATTTATCGCCAACGACAAGATGAAATATCAAGGCGGCAATATACTTACAACAATGTAGACCTGTTGGTTGACCAGATAGATCAGGAAATTCGATCGATTGGCGCCAAAGCAGATAGTCTGGAGTCGTTACAGGCCACACTGCGAAACTCATTAGACCAAACGCATCCGGATCTTATTGAAATCAACAAACAGATACGGGATATTCAATTAAAAGAAAATGAAGTTTACGCCCGTATCTACCAGATCTCATCACCCCAGAAACAGAATCTACTTCCAACCCTCAAGGCTAAAATAGATGCTGCCGAAGACGCCATGTTTGAGCTCACCACTGAGGCCGAATACTATGATATTAAAATCCAGGAATTCACGACTGACGGCAATACGGCCTTTTTCAATAATGAGCTTCATTTACGACGCTTGATGCGTTCTCAAGAGCTATACGAGACAAATTATAATGTCTTAATCCAATTAAATGAAGAGAGTCAGTTAAAAAAAGCAACCCAGAGCGGCGGAGTCAAGATGATCGATCCGGCGTATCGGCCGAAGGCCCCGGTACCGTCCACGGCTTCAAGGAAGATTCTTTTCGGCGCCATTTTGGGTATGTCTTTGGGATTGGGGGCTGTGTTTCTACTGGAATATATGGATACCTCTCTTAAGTCTTCAGATGAAATTTCCCGTTTTTTACAGATTCCTCTATTGGGAGAAATACCCAAAATCGATGATGGTAAGCCGACGCGCAAATGGTTACGCTTTCTACCTGGTACAATAATATCCAATGAAGAAGCGTATGATTCTCGGATAATTGCTCACTTTGATCCAAAGGACCCAATTGTTGAATCCTATCGAAATATACGTACCAGCTTGCTGTTCACCTTTACGAGCGGTGATCCCTTGCAAGCGTTTGTAATTTCAAGCCCTAACCCTTCAGAAGGAAAATCGCTGACGACATCGAATCTGGCTACTGTGTTTGCCCAATCGGGCAAAAAGACATTGATAATTGATACAGATCTTCGAAGACCCGTCATCCATAAAATTTTCCGTTTGCCCAAAAATCCGGGTATTACGGACGTATTGGTGGGGCAGATACATTGGAATGAGGCTATTCGTCAGACAGACATCGACAATCTGTTTGTTCTTCCGGCGGGCTCCTCGCCGCCTAATCCCGGCGAGATGATTGGTTCTCAACGCATGACGGAGATACTGGATATTTTAAAAGAACATATGGATATTATCATTCTGGACACACCGCCTGTCGTTGCGGCGATTGATGCAGCGGTACTGGGTGCTAAAACGCAAGGGATCATATTGGTACTCAACATGGAGGAGACCAAGCGGGATTCGGCGAAATTCAGCATCGACCAGATAGAACGTGCCGGGGGTAAAGTCCTTGGAGGATTGTTGAATAATGTAGATGTGAATCGCCGATATGGTTATTACTACAATCAGTATTATTACCGGTATAAATATTATGGCAACTACGACACGCCGGAGTCTGAAGACCCTAAGACGCCTCAGGTTTAGTTAAAATTCCTGCCGACATTCCTATTTGATTCCTTACCCTATCTGTTCATAGACCTTCATGGTTCGTTGCGCCACATGTTCCCAGGCAAACTCTTCCTCGGCCCGACCGCGGGCACAGCGTCCTTTTTCTTCCCGTTCATCAGGGTGTTCTACCGCATACTGAAATTGTGACATTAAATCCTTATTTTCTTTTACCAGAAATGCGGTAGCATCATCAAGATAGTCCGTAACGCCCGGTATTGCATGCGTGATAATGGGTTTACTCATCGCCATAGCTTCCAGAATCGAATTATTAGCGGTTGCAAATTTCAATGGCCGAAAGAATATATCCGATGCATCGTATATGGATATCATATCCTTCTCACTCACATCCCGCATCCATTTGATGTTCGGATAATCCGATGGAATGTCCTGGCGCTCATTACTCAGTCGGTGGGGACGAGCACTGTTAATGATAAGAAACAGAATATCCTGATACCTCTTAGCCAGCTGCATAAGAAACTGGATATCACTTCCGTGGGCGCCAACCTGCAACACCAGGAGCCGGAAACGGTCCCGGAGCAGACGGTGCCGTAAGGCCGCCGTATCAAATCGGCCGGGTTTAAACACATGAATATCGATTCCGTGCGGTATATAGGTCACCTTCTTCGATCCATATCGATCCGCTAAAACATCATATAAATTAGTAGAAACAACTATGATATGACTGGTTCTCTTAAACGCCATCGTCTGGATGACGCCATGGTATTTTGTCCAGAGTCCTGGTTTGATTCCAGGTAAAACGTGTACGGTCGCCACGGTGGGACAAACTCTGGAAGGAAACAGAGCCGGTACAGGATAAAGCGCATGGACGAGGTTAAAAGAGGGGGCCATTCTGCGGGCATGCCAGGAGAGCATTAATCTACGCTCCAGAAACATATCGGATGAGGGGGTTATGACACGATGAACAGGAAAAGGAGAATCACCATCATCCGGCATAGCCACGTTACGCTTATGCCACATCAGAACATCTACATCGCATAATTGCGCCATATAATATGCTAACCGTTGATACCCCCCGGAAGGAGAATGGTGCGTAAACGGCGGCCAGTGATGAGTAACAAGGAGTGCATTCATGAAATTATCGGTACTAATAAGTATTTGACAGGATTATACAGGTTTAATTAGATTCGTCATGACCGTAAGCCATAAACAGGCATTTTATGAGACAAACCACGACCAAAGTATAGCGTGCATACCCATCCTGTCAAAGTATTTGCCGAATAATCAAATGATGGTGCAGCATGAGGCGCCGGGGAATCATGTCATGGACCCTATAAAATTGCTAATGGAGAGCAGATGAAAGCCATTATTCTGGCCGGAGGGAAAGGTACCCGGCTAGCCCCTTATACAACCATCCTGCCCAAACCTCTGATGCCCGTAGACGACCGTCCCATCCTGGATATCGTCATTCATCAACTGGTACACTACGGCATTGATGAGATCATACTATCGGTAGGATATTTGGCGGAGCTGTTAGAAGCGTATTATCAAGACGGCAGCAGATTCGGTATTCCCATATCTTATGTTCGAGAGCCGGAACCCCTCGGAACCGCCGGCCCGGTCGCATTAATCAACCAGCAACACAGTCTGGATGAAACGTTTCTTATGATGAATGGAGATGTGCTGACCGATTTCAATTATCGTCATCTGATCGATTATCATAACGAAAAGAAGGGTATACTCACGATTGCCATGCATACCAAGCAACAAAAAATCGACCTGGGTGTGATGCACGTCAATGACAACTACGAATTGACAGATTATATTGAGAAACCAACACTCGACTATCAGGTGAGTATGGGAATCTATATATTCGATCCGGCGGTACTGAAATATATTCAACCGGGGGTTCGTCTCGACTTTAATGAACTTGTTCTTAGTCTGGTCAAGAAACATCGGGAACCTGTCTTCGGTTATCCCTGTACGGATTATTGGCTTGATATCGGTCGTCACGACGATTATGAACAGGCGACGGAGGTTTTCATGCAACACAAGTCAAAATTCCTTGGTGAGGAGTAAACACGGATGGCCGTCTCACAGAACAGGGTGCTGGTAACCGGCGCCGGTGGGTTTATAGGAAGTCACCTTGTAGAATGTCTGGTGCGCCGGGGAGATGTCGTCCGTTGTTTTGTGCGATATAATTCCCGGGGGGATTACGGGCATCTGGACCTGCTTCCAAAGGACATACAGGGACATCTTGAGATCATTCAGGGTGATCTGCGAGATCCGGATGCTGTCACAAAAGCAACGACAGGGGTGTCGATTGTCTATCATTTAGGTGCCATTATTCCTATTCCGTATTCTTATATCCATCCACGTGAAGTCATTGAAACCAATGTGATGGGTACATTGAACGTGTTGACGGCAGCCCGGGACCACGAGAATATTCGCGTCGTGCATACGTCTACATCGGAAGTCTACGGCACGGCCCAATATACACCGATTAATGAGGAGCATCCTTTACAGGGACAGTCTCCCTATGCGGCCAGTAAAATTGCTGCGGATAAAATTGCAGAAAGTTTCTATCTGTCCTATGAACTTCCTACAGTCACCGTCCGTCCATTCAATACTTTCGGCCCCAGGCAGTCTACTCGTGCCATCCTTCCTACTTTGATTACTCAGGCTTTAACGCAGGATCGGGTGCTTGTAGGAGAGTTGACAACCACCAGAGATTTCAACTACATCGAAAACCTGGCGGAGGCGTTTGTTCTGGCAGGCAGATGCGATGAGGCGATTGGCCAGGTACTTAATATCGGCACAGGGTATGAGATTTCGATCGGTGATATACTGCAGCGTATCATTCAGTGGATTGGAAAAGACATTTCTGTCGAACACGATCCAAAACGGTTTCGACCGCCTAAAAGTGAAGTCCGGCAACTCATCGCTGATGCCCGCAAAGCGGAACACATTTTGGGGTGGAAACCACGTATCCCGCTGGAAGAAGGTCTGGATCGCACGATTGAATGGATGACCGAACATATTGACCAATATATACCCGAACGATATCATGTATAGGCAACCTATGTGTAAGCGGATATAACAGCGCTTATTCGTCCATATTCCATATGACTACATCCTCTCCGTTTACATTACGATTGTTTGAACCGGATATCGGTTCTGAAGAATGCCAGGCCGTTTTAAGGGTTCTCGAATCCGGTATGTTGTCTATGGGCGCCATGGTCGAAACTTTTGAAGACGCCTTCGCCCGCTTCCTGGGCGTTCGTCATGCTATTGCGGTATCCAGTGCGACGGCGGCGCTTCATCTCGCGCATCACGTTATGGGAACTGGAACAGAGGATGAAGTGATCGTCCCCTCCTTAACATTTGTCGCGACGGCAAGTAGCGTTGTCTATACGGGAGCGACGCCCATTTTTGCCGACATAATCGGTGAACAGGATCTGAATATCGATCCAGATGATGTGGCCCATCGAATCACCTCCAGAACACGCGGCATTGTGGTCGTCCATTACGCCGGGTATCCGGTTGATATGGATCGGATTATGCACCTGGCAGACCAACATGGGCTTTACGTTGTGGAGGATGCATCCCACGCACCGGGATCAGACTATCACGGTAAACCATTGGGTACGATCGGTCATGTAGGGTGTTTCAGCTTTTACACCAATAAAAATATGACCACGGCGGAAGGCGGTATGGTGGTCACCAATGATGATAATCTGGCTCAACGAATGCGCCGGATGCGATCTCATGGCATGACCACGGTGACCTGGGATCGGATACGCGGTCATGCGTACTCATATGACGTCACGGATTTGGGCTTCAATTACCGGATAGATGAGATGCGTGCCGCCCTTGGTATCGTACAACTTAATCGCCTGCCAGCCAGCAACAAGCGGCGGCGAATCCTTATGGAAAATTACTTGACAGGTCTGTCTCAAAATTGTATGATTGTCGTACCGTTCGGCCTCGGGGTTGAGAACGTATCGTACCATATTTGCCCGGTGCTGCTAACCGACGGTATGATGCGTGAATCGGTTATGACGGATTTGCGTAACCGGGGCGTTCAAACGAGTATTCATTATCCGCCGGTGCATCTGTTTTCATTATATCGTGAGCGATATGGATGCCGATCGGGCATGTTGCCTATAACAGAAGATGTCACCCAAAGGGAATTGACGCTCCCACTGTATCCGAGTATGTGTGAAGCTGATGTAGAGCATGTACTTGATGCATTAGAGAAATCATTAACGACTGTGGCCACGCCGAAAGGGATATAGCGCGTGTCTACCCAGGAGATTCCCGGAACCAATATACCGGATCGGCCATCCGGCCCAACCGGGGATCAATCTGTCTCTAATAAGCAAGAGAGTTTTTCCGGTAAAGTCATTCGAAATACACTCTTTAATGTGGTTGGAAGTCTCTGGTCTATTGCACTTCGTTTTTTTATGGCCAAGTATATTTTCGATCACATCGGCAACGAGAGACATGGAGTTTGGTTCGTTGTAGGCATTTTAACCGGTTATTTTGGATTGCTGGATTTCGGTCTGGCCCGTTCCTTTGATAAGTTTTTCGCTGAATACCATACCAAACGGGATTATGATCGATTTAATAAAGTTTTCAACATAGGGTTCGTCTTTTATTTCCTCTTTTCGGTTATAACGATCGGTGTCATTTTCCTGCTTTACGAACCCTTAATGAGTATGCTTGGATTATCCAGGGATCGAGTAAGTACGGAATTATTTCAGGAGAGTGCGTTTGCGATGATCGGTTCGGTCATCATCTTTGGCTTGGGTATGTCGACTTCAGTATTCGGCATGATGATGATCGGCCTTCAACGCATGGATATATTCAATAAAATAAGTATTTCATTTTCAATCCTGGGTGCTGTAGGCACTCTTATTGTCCTTGAAGCTGGCTATGGTTTGCGAGGCCTTGTTGTTAACAACGGTATCATTGTCGTGCTTGGAGGGGCCGTCAATGTAATGGCTGCCTATCATCTGGTTCCGACATTGAAATTCAATCCATTCATGGCTGAATGGGAAATGTTTCGAAAAATGTTCAATTTCGGAACCAAGCTCCAGGTTGCCAAACTCGCCAATCTTCTGGCCTTTCAGTTAAACGCCTGGCTTATATCCGCTTTTCTTCATGTGGGCATGGTTACGCCTTACGGATTTGCGACAGGATTTATAGGCAGCGTTCGTAATGTGCTTCTTATGCTGCCTTCGGCCGTTATCCCGGCTACATCGGAACTGGAAAGCCGAAACGAAAAAGAACGATCCCTGGAATTTTATGACCGCGGTACGCGATATCTGGTTCTGTTCGGTACACCTATATGCACGTTTTCAATCGTAACGGCCTCTCTGGTTATGCTGGCCTGGTTAGGACCTGAATATAAACTATTGACGGAATCGGTATGGGTCGTTCAGATTCTGGCAATAGGGTATTACGCTAACCTGAGTACTGGCGTTGCAACAGGCGTTGCTGTGGGGATGGGCAAACCGGAATATGAGATGAAATTCGGTATTATGCTGGCTATTTTTTCCCTTGTTTTATGTGTCGGACTGGTATACTTTATAGGGTTCTATGGGCCAGCGGTCGGTTCGACCATTTCTCTAACCGTTTGTGCCTTGTATTATTACAAGTTGTTTCATAGATATCTTAAACAACCTATGATACCGTTTCTTACGAGGATGTACGGCATGCCGATTCTGATCAGCACTCTGGCTGGTCTGGTTATATCTGTTTTACAATGGCAATTGGTAAACACGTTTGAACCCGTCAGCCGTCTTCCGATACTGGCTGTGATCATTCTTGAAGGGTTGGTTTTTTCAGCGTTATATATTTTTCTTATTTTAAGGACATCGTATATGGACGCCTATGACCTAAATTTGTTCAGACGTTATCTGGAGAAGTTCGGATTACGGTAATTGGCACCAATTCCAAATACCTATATCATAGATCAATGGGGGTTTAATATGTTCGGGATTTACAGCCGGTTGCGAAGGGTGTTCCATAAGCCTCGACCGTACCGCTCTATTGCCATAGAGTGTACAGATCGATGCAACTTGCTATGTGTGACCTGTCCGCGTTTGTCGTATGACTATAAGCCGCGCGACCTGACGATGGAAGCATTCAAGAAGCTGGTTCCGGCATTGAAAAATTATGACAATGTCGACTTGACCGGATGGGGGGAACCCATGCTTCATAAACAGGTCTACGACATGATTCGTATCAGCCATAAACAAGGATGCACGGCCGGTTTTATTACCAATGCAACCCTTCTCGATGATAAACGTGGACGCAAACTTTTGGAAGCTGAAATAAACTGGATGTTTGTTTCCATCGACGGTGCTGATCCTGGCACTTTTTCCAGCATTCGGGTCGGCGGGGATTTGGGCAAAGTGATTAAAAATGTCCGACATTTCGTTAAACTGCGTGAAGAATATAGAACGCCCACCTATAACGGTCCCTTCTTATCTACTACGTTTACGATGAACCGAGCAAATTTCGAAGAAGTTCCTGAATTCGTCGCGCTGGCAAGCGATGTAGGCTTTGATCAAATTCATATTAAAAATCAGGATGTGGTGTCAAAAAAGGAGGATATTGAACAGATCCTTTTCCCCTTCTCCGACGATCAACCGGCCATTCCGTATGACGAGCTGGAATCGAAATTCGCCCAAGCCCGTCTAATCGCTCAAGAACTGGGTGCCCGGTTATTGCTGCCGACGTTCGAATACGGTACAATCGACATTTGCAATCCTATGCAACAAGGCGGTACCTACGTCGCAGCGACAGGGGATGTGTCACCTTGTGTAAATCTCGGCCACCCAACCCCACGTATGATGCCCGATGGATCGACTATAGAAAATTCCGGTTTGTCTTTCGGTAATATTAATGAAGATCCCTACGAGACTATATGGAATAACCCGGAGTGGGGAAAATTCCGAGATGAATTCAATAACGGGATTGTACCGAAAGCCTGTGAGGGTTGCCAGCTTCTCCGGAAGAGCGAGTTTCATCTTACAGAGGGCGTTGAAACAAAAACAGCGGACCTGAAATCGGTTCCTGCGTAGGCGTAATAATGAGGACGCGAATTCAAGTTATCTGCGGGCAGCCGCTTCCGCTTCCTGGCTGTCCGACCACAGGCGCAGGCCTTCGTACCTGGTCTCTGGGTGAAGGCCTGAAACAACATGGATTTGAAGTCGTATATTCCTTACCAAAGGACGTACTCGAAAAGGTGCCGAATCCCTCGGAAGACCTTGAAAAAGCGGCCTTTGACTACCATAAACTGGGAGACGCAGTAGAAAAAATAAATCCGGATGTGATCCTCACGCAGGGTTGGCTGTGGGCGAATATGCTGCCGGACAACTTACAGGCGCCTTTAGCTGTCGATTTAACCGGTCCCTATCTGCTTGAGAGTTTATTCAGTCAGGTTGAAGATCAAGCGCAGATGCCTTTTTTAAAGGTCCAAGCGTTACGAAAAGCGGATTTCGTCACCTGTGCCGGATTATATCAAAAACATTATTTCCTGCCGTGGCTTTTGCTGGCGGGGCATGATTTATTACATGAAGTCTGTCATGCCATACCGATGTCTTTGAGTCCGAATATGCCGACGCCGATGCCTCCGGACGAACCGGTGTTTTTGTACAGTGGCATCTTTTTACCCTGGCAGGATGCATCCACCGTTCTACGTCGACTGATCGTAGCTCTGGATACCTATGGGCGGGGTCGGTTAATCATCATAGCAGGTGCACATCCGACCTACACGTTTCCAACCGGTGATATGCCGGGCTTGATCGACGAGTTACGGCAACATCCGCGGGTGGACTTTACGGATGTAATTCCATTTGATACTCTGGTAGAACGAACACGAAGTAGTACCGTATGTATAGATCTGATGGCGCATAACCCGGAAAGGGAACTGGCATTTACAACACGGACTGTTGTCGCTCTGTGGAGTGGGGTGCCGATATTATATAACAACTATTCAGAACTCTCAACCTATATTCGTGATTATCAGGCCGGGTGGACGCTGAATCCTGATGATACAGCAAAAATTGACGACACCTTGAATTTTATATTTGAACAGCCGGATCAGGTCCACTCGTATGGACAGAATGCACAACGGCTCGTCCATGAGTGTTTAAATTGGGAAAGGACGATTGAACCGCTGGTATCTTTCTGTCAATCACCGTATAAGCGTGAACAGGCGGGATCACATCTGGATCGGATGATAACACCTTTAGATGACCGGCTCTGGCGATCCGCGATCCAGTTGAAGAATTCATCTGCTTACCATGTGTTAAAGGACATAAAACGCCGGTTTTTAGGATAGGTTATCTATGCGGATATTAATTACCGGCGCTTCAGGGCAACTCGGTACTGATCTATGCCGCGTGCTTACAGTGCATCATGTCATCTCATGCACCCATGAGGATCTGGAGATCACCGATGCGGATCAGGTTCGGACCGTGCTAAGTGAACATCATCCTGATGTGGTGATTAACACAGCCGCGTACCACAAAGTAGATGAATGTGAGTCTTTTCCGGAAAAAACATTTGCTGTTAATGCAATCGGCCCGAGGAATCTGGCTGTGGCCTGCCGCGATGCTGATATTATACTGATTCATATCAGCACAAACTTTGTGTTCGATGGGTATGGGGAGCGGCCTTATAGAGAAGATGACCTTCCGCTCCCTTTAAGTGTATATGGAACGGCTAAGTTGGCAGGCGAACATCTGGTGCGTTCGATCTGGAAACGTCATTTTCTTATTCGTACAACAGGGCTTTACGGTCATTCCAAAGGAGCTGGAGGGAAGGGTCATAACTTCATTGAACTTATGATCAAGCTGGGTAAAGAACGTGGACGGGTAACGGTGGTCAACGATCAGGTGATATCGCCGACCTCCACTGCGGATCTGGCACAGGCGCTCTCCGGATTATTGACATCAGATTTCTATGGGACCTATCATATTACGAACAGCGGATCTTGTTCCTATTTTGATTTCGCCAGAACGATCTATGAGAAAACAGGCCTGGATGCAGAAGTGATCGCAACGACCACGACCGCCTTCGGTGCGGCCGCTGCCCGTCCTCTGTATACCGTCCTGGACAACAGTCACGTACAATCGATCGGTATTCCGGCCCTGCCATCCTGGGAAGAGGCCCTGGACAGATATTTAGAAAACGGTAAGTGTACTTAAGGATAGTTGGTTATAGATTTCCTATAGGTGGTCTTATGGATAGACTACTGAATTATATAAAGGATGGACATTATGATTGCCCAAACTCGTAAAGCTGTCGGCTTACTCGGCACCTCAGATGGGCGAAAACAATTGAAACGCAGCGTGGCTCGGCGTCTACGGGAACAATTCATGTATCCCATTGCCCGAATGACCGGCGGTCATAACCCGTTCGCTCCGGTGAAGATTGCCATAGAACCGACCAACCGATGTAATTTAAAATGCGAGTTCTGCGCTCGCCTGTATTGGGATGAGGCAGACAATCCGGAAGACGATATTCCCATCGAGCTCTTTGAAAAGATTGAACCTTTACTTGAGAAATCGCCTAAAGTCATCCTACAAATTTTTGGTGAACCGCTTATGGGCAAGGCCTTTTTTAATATGCTCGAGCGGATCAAGCAAAATTATGATTGCCATGTCGGTTTTAATACCAACGGCATCCTGCTCCACCGGAGAAATGCAGAACGACTGGTCCGGCTTGGGGCAGACGAAGTGTACGTCTCGATAGATGGGACGGATGCGTTCAAGGAGATTCGCGGCATCCCCATCAAAACCATGGTTAGAAATATCAACATCCTGAATGAAGTGAAGGCTGAGCTCGGAAGTACAAAACCCGACGTAGGTATCGCAATGGTCGCCATGAAGAAAAATGTGCATGAAACAGCGGACCTGGTTGATGTGGCGGCCTCCCTCGGCATAAAAAACATGTGGGTAGCTCACATGGAAGCCCATGCGGACTATCTGATTGATGAATTGCTGTTTAATCATGTGGAACTGGCCCGGACCCATTTTGATATCGCTAAAGCACGAGCCAAAGAAGTAGGCGTTGACCTGGTTTTACCTCCACTCGAGAAGACCGAATATTTCTGCGACCAACCGTTCAATACCATGTGGATTAACTGGGACGGAGCAGTACGGCCTTGCTGTAGAGCGGTGTATGCAAACACGATTGATATAGGCAATCTCTATGAAAACTCCTGGGAAGAAATATGGAATAGCCAGGCGATGAAAGATCTTCGCATGTCGTTGCTTACCGGAGAAGGAATGATCGAATTCTGCGAAAAATGTTCCCACCGGGTGCTTTGCAAAGATCATCTGGTCCGTATCCTGCCCCGGGGTAATGCTGAAGAGGGGCGACCGACTGAAGCAGCCACGCTGGATCAGGAGACGCAGGCAGAAGTCCAGATGAATGCGTAGTAGGGCAATGCCCATATGCAAATTGCCATTCCCTTAAGGATACCTCATGGTCGAATTGACCCGTAAAATAAAACGTGCAGTGCAATTAATCAGCAATACCGAAGAACGCCGAACCTATTTCGGCCAGCGTGCAGCGGTCCGACGTCCGCTGGCGTCTGCCTGGATCGAGGTAAGTGCCCTGTGTAATCTCGATTGCATCACCTGCCCCCGGCAGGGAAACATCACCCCCGATTCGCTTAAATTAATGCCTATAGAAGATTATTATAAGGTGGCCGATGCCGTATATCCCTATATACGAGATATTAATCTGATCGGCCTGGGGGAGAGTCTGATGCACCCCCAAATAGACAAAATCATCTCTTACGCCAAATCTAAATTTGTCGGTGTTAATATGACATCCAACGGGACGATTATGACGGAAAAAATCGCCCATAAACTGATCCATAGCGGGTTGGACAGTATCGCATTTTCCATTGACGGTGGAACGAAAGAAACCTTTGAAGCAATCCGAGTGAATGCTCGCTTTGAAAAGGTCAAACGGAACATTAATCGGTTACGGAAAGTGAAAAAAGACCTGGGTGTAGAGCGCCCCTGGGTCGCACTGGGCCTGGTTCTTATGAAGACGAATGTCCACGAACTGTCGGATGTGGTTCGCTTATGCCATGAGTTGGGCGTTCCGACGCTGAATGCGGAAAATGTATTTACATGGACCGAAGAGATGGAGCGGGATTTACCCTTGTATAACGGTATGACCCCGGAACAAGAGGCTTCCATCGAAGAAGCTAAGCAGGTCGCGCAGGAGTTAAATATCAACCTTGAATTACCCGGATTTGTGATGAAAGAACCCGGAGTGTGCAGTTATCAACCCCACAAACATTTCGTCGTCACCTGGGAGGGGGATTTACGTCCCTGTTGCAATCTCTACCATCCCTATCATTACGTCTTCCAGGGTCAGAAGAAATTCGCGCACGAAGCCACCCAGGGCAATCTACTCCGGGAAGACTTTGAAACCATCTGGAACAAAGCGGAGTATGTAGAATTCCGCAAGGCGAACGAGACCGGGGTCAACCTCCCTGAGGTCTGCCAGGATTGCCTGTTTTCACGGGGCCTTTAGCCGACATGAACGCTTGTCCTCAGGTGTCTGTTCTTGTTTTGAATTGGAACAAGAAAGAATATCTCCACCGATGCTTAAGCTCCGTATTCCGCCAGAATTATCCGAATATAGAAATCCTCTTCATCGACAACGGATCAGATGATGGTTCGGTCGAACTGGTGCGGAAGCACTATCCCCAAGCTCATATTATCGCGCTCGACCATAACATGGGGTTTTCCGCCGCCAACAACATCGGTATTGCCCAAGCATCCGGCGACTATATCATGACGCTGAATAACGATACCGAGCTGGATGAAGGGTGTGTTTCGGAGTTGATTGAAGTCATCGAACAATTTCCTCAGGCGTGGTCCTGTTCACCTAAAATCGTCAGTTTTGATAACCCGCCCATTATCGTCAATGTAGGGATCGGCGTACAAGACCGGTGGCCTACCGATCGAGGACATGGTGAGCCGGATGACGGACGATACGATCAGATTGAAGAGATCCTGGGACCAAATGGCGGCGCGGGGTTATATCGAAAAGCGGTCCTTGATGAAATTGGTGGGTATGATGAAGATTTTGTCGCGTATTTTGAAGATGTGGACCTGGCATGGCGAGCGCGGTTGACAGGCTGGATCAGTGTATACGCCCCTAAAGCCATTTGCAGACATGCCTTTGGAGGAACAAATAAGACCAGACCGTTTTATATTGAATATCACATCTTTCGTAACATAATCTGGCTTTATATCAAAGACATACCCGGCGCCTATCTTTGGAAAAAGGTGCCCGGCTTGTTAAAACAGGAGATTATTTTCTGGAAGAGTCATCTTCGCCGGGGAGGCGCCAAGTGGCTCAAAATGAAAATCGACACCTATAAAAAATTACCACGTATGATGATGAAACGACGGCATATTCAGCGAAATCGGCATATTGACGACAAGGAATTCGAACGCTGGTTTCATGAACTTTTGCCCTGGTAGACTGCCATTTAAATATGCTTCATCCTATTGGTATACAGCTCTGATATTGATAGTCCCAGATCGACAGGGCCACTTTCTAAAGTTATAGATATCGGTGTTATCACCCGTTACATCCTAAAATGTCTTTACGCTCTCCCGATAAGGCCACTCATGATCCAAGCGTCGCCATTATTATCTTGAATTGGAATGGTCTGAATGATACGCTCGTCTGTCTTCAATCCGTCTCCAATATACGATATAACGCCCTGGAGATTATTGTCGTGGACAATGGTTCATCCGACGGCTCAATTGAAACCATTCATAAAACATTTCCCGGTGTTCAAGTCATTGCGAATACATCGAATCTGGGCTTCGCAGAGGGAAATAATGTCGGTATACGTAGGGCACTGACAGATACGGATTATATTCTATTACTGAATAATGATACGACAGTTCATCCGGATTTATTGCATCATCTCATTCCGGTGGTGGAAAAAGATCCGAGTATCGCTGTCGCCGGGCCTGTGATTTGCTATGATGAGGAACCGGACACGATCTGGTGTGCAGGCTTACAGATGGGCCAAGGACGAATGTTTGGGATGTCTATTGCCCACACAACCTCTGTCTTAATGTATTGTGGCCAGCCTGCTCATATGGTGCCAAATGATATCTATAGTGTAGACGCTATCGTGGGATGTGCCATGCTCATGCGGACCAGCGTACTTCATGAGATCGGTTTACTGGCTTCTGAACTGTTTATGATTCATGAGGATTTCGATTGGTCTCTACGGACGCAGAAAGCCGGATATAGGTGTGTCGTCGTACCGGTCGTTAATGTATGGCATAAAGTCTCCGCCAGTATAAATCGCCAGGATCAACAACGGTCTGGAAATCCATCAGCTGAATACTATTGGTATAGAAACTGGTTGCTGGTCATGCGAAAACATTACGGCGTACGGACCATGCTTATGATCGCCGCCTTATATGCCTTTAAACTGTTTCCCTCGTTGTTTTTTCAAGATATCGTTCAGCGACGATTCATACCGTCTGTCTGGGTGGCTCATTGGCTCGCCCTATTAGACGCCTTAGCCGGCCGGCATAAAAAACGCTTTGTTCGATGACGAGTATATCACGAATCCATATTTGATGGATTTCACTTGTGAAATCACTTGGTTCGGTGTATTTTGAGTCGCAAATTATCCGAAAGTCAGGATCATCATATGCGAATTGGAATTGACATGCGCCCGCTTCAAACAGCACACCGTACCGCGGGCATCGGTACCTATACATTTAATTTAGTCCGTCAACTTATGCGTCTTGATAACACAGACGAATGGCTATATCTGACTTTATCCGATGTACCTATTGATCATATTCATATACCGACACAATTCCCGGTTCGCCGGCCTTCTAAAAAGAATCATATTGCATTCTGGGAACAATTGCTTTTACCAACCGATCTGCTGCGAAGCCGCGCCGATGTGTTCCATGCCACAGGCGGATTGACTCAGGTCTGGGAGATTTGCGCCCCTTATTTTCAACCGTGTCAAACCGTGATCACCGTCCAGGATCTTCATCCTCTCATTATTCCCCAATTCCGTTTTATTGCGGAGACACGTGCCTTCAAATGGCAGATGAAAGCCCTGCGCAAAGCGGCTCATCTGATTGCTGTGTCGCAAAATACCAAACTGGATATTATGCGCTTTCTTGATATCCCCGATGAACGGATAACCGTTGTCCCGATGGCGCCGGGCAATCATTTCCAGGTCCAGGATGAAGACACCACCCGCACTGTTCTGGATCAATATGATCTTCAGAGACCATTCGTGCTGTACGTCGGTAATTACAATGTGCATAAGAATATTGAACTGTTGGTCGAATCCTGGGCCCGGCTTGATCCACCGGTCAATCTGGTTATCGCCGGGACACTATCCACTTATCCATCCTCGTTAATTGACCGTATAGAGAAAACCGGCCGAAAAGAATTCGTCCACTTTCTGGGCAGTGTGCCCTATTTTAGCGAAGCGCTTATCGCCCTGTATAATGCGGCAGTGGCCTTCGTCTTTCCATCCTTCTATGAAGGATTCGGCCTCCCGGTTGTTGAAGCCATGCGATGTGGGTGTCCTGTCATTGCAGCACGACGTGGCTCTTTGCCCGAGGTTGTAGGGGAAGCTGGCGTGTTGATCGAACCGGATGATGTACAAGGCCTGACGGACGCCATGCAACGACTCATTGACGATCCGGCCTGGCGAACCTTGTTGCGCGAGCGCGGATTCAGCCATGTTGAAGGATTTTCGTGGGAAAAAATTGCGCGTGATACCCTGGCCGTTTATCATCAGGTCGCCTGATACCCAACCTAACCTGGGCCTCTTGGCTTATATAAGTTCGTAGCATCCCGATAGCCTATGACATTTATATCTTCAATATTGTCACATCTCCATCACCGGCACATGCAGACCATACTCCTCGTATTATTGGGCGGCGCCCTATTATTTCCCCGATTGGGTGATACGTATCTATGGTTGGATGAAGCAGAGACGGCCTTACTCGGCAAAAACATCCTTACCTATGGGTATCCGCGTATGTATGACGGCCGGAATCTCATGAACTATTATCCGCCGTTGCACAATGAGGATTATGTAGAAGTTGTATTACCCTGGTTGCCATATTATGTGAGTGCTGTTTCCTTTTATTTCCTGGGCGTAGATACCTTTGCCGCCCGATTTCCTTTTGCTGTTTGCGGGCTTATCGTCATCGGCTTGTTCCCCGTCATAGTACGTCAACTCACAGATGATCGTTGGACACAGATCGTTGCGCCCTGGGTATTAGTATTGAATGTACCACTACTTCTTTATTTTCGTCAATGTCGGTATTATGGTCTGGTTATTGTATTCACGCTTCTGATCATCTGGTCCTATCTGCACCTGGCCAATGGGCATAAATGGGCACTATGGTCTTTAACAGCAGCGGCGATAGGACTTTTTCATAGTCATTATGTTGTTTGTGCCGGTACGCTCATGGGCCTGGGGATGCACTGGGTGATGGTGTATTTTTATCGTATTTCATGGGTGCAGATTGCTATTATGGGGGCTCTGTTCGCCCTTTTTACCGTACCCTGGGTGTTGTATGCTCAATTCTGGACGCATGGATACGTATGGTTCAGTTTAAGGAAAGTTTTTATCTTCATCGGTACCTTGTGCGCCAGACTGTCCGAGAACTTTGCCGCTCCGATTTTGATCAGTCTGATGGGGTTGTGGTTATTCGACAGAACCAGGCGTTTCTGGCGCTATTTGTGTATGGCCAGTGGCCTTTGCTGTGCCGGCACCGCATTAAACATACCCCTATTCCCTTATTTAACCGCGATCTGTGCTGTCCTTGCTCTCATAAAAGGATGGATGGATGTAAGACACTGTTCCCTACAGACCGGTGTGCATCTTATCTGGATGTTACCGGCAGGCATTATCCTGACGCTGTCCTTCTTCAGCCCGTCCAATGAGATTCGATATCTGGTCGGTGCAGCCCCTCTGGTCCTTATCGCGCTGGTGATGGCCTTTAGTAGATTACGTCAATCTTTTCCTAAATTGGCTGTGACTTGCCTCGCCCTTATGATGTGTTCCAACCTGCTTAACGCTTCGCCGGCCTTAGCGCTTAGAGCCCTTTCATTTTCCGCATTGGACTTCGGCGCTTTTATGACAGATTCGGAATGGTCCAATCAGGTTGGATTGAAAAAATTGTTACCTCCTGAGGATTCATGGTTTCACCGAATGGCCGTCATTGATGAAAAAATTGTGCAACTAGGTGTTGTCCGATCGTATCCGGCAGGCTATCTTTATGAACTTACGCATCGCTACGATGGCCCCACGGAAGGTATTGTTGAGTATCTAACACGGCATGGTCATCCGGATGATACCATATTAACCGATTACGGCAGTATTCCGCTGATATTTTATACCGGCATGCGCTTGCTGCCCGAGAGACTTATCTATGAACCTGAGATAAATGTGCAACCGGATTGGATCATCATGCATAGAGGCGATTTTCTTCAGGTAACGGAATCATTTCAACGTGTCCTGGACACGAAATATGAACGCATAGAATTACCCTATCCGGATCTTTTATGGGACAATCGACCGGAATTGGCCTATCATCATTTTTCTGTACCATCGGATCAACCGCCCCAGGTCATTTACCGACGTTTGCAGCCGGGAGCGCATCTTTGATAATTATCGTCCTGCCCGCCTATAATGAAGCGGAAGGCATAGGTTCGTTAATCGAAAACATTGGGAAATCTCTGGCACAAGTCGGCCATCAGATCGTGGTGATCGACGATGGTAGTACGGATGAAACCGGGGCGATTGTAAACGCCAGGATGGCCGATTGGCCCGTGGCACTTGTAACCCATGAGATCAATCGAGGTGCAGGACAGGCGATAGCTACAGGCATTGAATATGCCTGTACTCATTATCAGGCAGAGGACATGGTCGTTACGATGGATGCGGATAATACACAGAGTCCCGATTTGATCTTAACCATGATGGAGGCCGCCCAATCGGGGGCCGATGTGGTGATTGCTTCACGATTCGTGCCTGGTGGCGGTCAATCCGGCGTACCCTGGCATCGTAGTTTGTTAAGTCACGGCGCCAGATTGGTTTTTCGGCTGTTATTCCCAATGGGGGTAAAAGACTATACCAGCTTTTTCAGAATGTATCGAATCGGCTTGCTGCAACAGGCGGTCGCCATGTATCAACCGTTTCTCGAAACCCGTGGTTTTGCAGCCATACTGGAATTGTTATTGAAATTACGTCCTCTGAAACCGACGATTGTACAGGTTCCACTCTTTCTAAGATATGATTTAAAAGCCGGCGACAGTAAAATGAATATACTCAAGACGCTCATCGAATATGCAGGATTGCTCATCCGCGTTAAATGGATGAAGGCGCATACTACCTCTTTAGATACATGACAAAAATTCAAGATCACAATATACTTGTTACCGGCGGCGCCGGGGCGATCGGCAGCCATCTTGTCAAGGCCCTGTTAGAACGAAATTGTCGGATAACAGTAGTAGACAATCTAAGTTCGGGGTATCGGGATAACATCCCGGAGGATGGTACCATTCGATTTTTTCCGTTGGATATTGCCAGTGGCGATCAACTGGATGATGTGTTTCAGGATACGTTCGATGTCGTTTTTCACCTGGCCGCTAATTTTGCTAATAAAAATTCTGTTGACCACCCTGAACAGGATTTACAGACCAACGGCCTGGGTACACTGAAGATATTGGATCGATGTCGTCGATTTAAAGTAAGGCGTTTTGTATACGCTTCGTCTTCCTGCGTATATGGTAATTACAACGGTCCTATGGATGAAGAGATCACCTCGTTTGATCAGGGGACGCCCTATGCCATAACCAAGCTGCTGGGTGAACAATACACGCAATTTTATACCGCGTACCATGGTCTCTCTACAGCCACTGTCCGATATTTCAATTGTTACGGTCCGGGCGAACGACCGGGCGCATACCGTAATGTGATACCGAACTTTCTTTACACCGCACTCTGTGGACGTTCGTTACAGATCACAGGAAACGGGGATGAAACGCGTGATTTCTGCTATGTTTCTGATATTATCAAGGGCACAATTCTGGCAGCGGAACACGATGAATATTGTGGGCAGATATTCAACCTGGCCACAGGGCAACCGACCAGTATCCTTGATCTTGCAGAGCGTATTAATACGTTAACGAAGAATGCCTCCGGCCTATCGTTGGTCGGCAGGCGAGATTGGGATAGCGTGGTACATCGACAGCCTTCTATTCATAAAGCGCTTGCGCAATTGAATTTTGAAGCGGCAACACCTCTCGATCAGGGCTTAGAGCGCACGCTGAGGTGGATGCAAGAACACTGGTCTGCTATTGAAGAGGAACAGAAGAACATAGAACACCCGGGCAGCCTTACAAATCCGAACATTATAACAGGTTGAGTACATTCATGTGGAACGGAAAACGTGTCTCTGTCATCTTCCCTACGTATAACGAAAAAGAATCGATCCGCCAGGCCATTGAGGATTTTTTTGCCACTGGCTTTGTGGATGAGATTGTGGTCGTTAACAACAATGCCACTTCCGGTACGGAAGAGGAAGTAGCGCGGACACGTGCCAAACAGGTTTTTGAAAAAAAACAGGGCTATGGAGCCGCCATCCAGCGTGGATTAATGGAGACGGATCCATCCAGCGACTTTCTGATTGTGTCGGAACCGGATGGGACGTTCGACGGACGTGATGTCGTGAAATTACTTGCTTATGCCGATGATTTTGAATATGTTATCGGCACCCGGACCAGCCGTGAGTTCATCTGGGCCGGCGCCAACATGGGCCGGTTTTTGAAATGGGGAAACTGGGCGGTGGCTAAGATGGTTGAATTCCTCTTCAACACGACTCTGTTTACCGATGTCGGCTGTACCATGCGCTTGATTCGCAGAGACAGCTTAAAAAAAATTGAAGAACAGTTCACTATAGACACGTCACACTTCGGCCTTGAAATGACGCTTCTGGCGATTACTAATAAACTACGCCTGGTCGAAATTCCGGTTAATTATAAACAACGCGTTGGTCAGTCGTCGGTCACCGGAAATAAGATCAAAGCCTTCGCTCTGGGTATGACCATGATCAACATGAT
>CAJXCW010000023.1 GCA_913051705.1 uncultured bacterium | reverse complement strand
TTCCATCGAAAGCAACCTGGCTAAGCACGGCATCTTTGTGGAGGCCGCCGATTTGCGTGCCTACAACGGGGTGATGAGCGACATTGAGAAGGGCGCTAAGGGGATGCGTTCTCAGGCTGGGAAGCTGGGCGTCAAGGCGGATGCGAAGCGCGTCCAGTCGCAGGAGGCGGCAGCCAGGGCTGAGGCCAGGGCGGCGGCCGTATACTGGGCGATCATGAGGCCGCTTTCCAGACCACCATTTTTCGCAAGAAACATGGGTAGAACCCCCTCGTTACAATCCGCATCAACGAGCCGTGCCGTGCGTCGTTCGCTCATATTGCCCATGTCGGTCAGAGTGAATTTCATGCTGTCCATCGCCACCGAGATCGGTTCACCATGGAAATTTCCGGCGCTGACGATATCTGCTTCCCCGGTGTCTTCGTCAACAAACACCAGCGGGTTATCATTGGCGGCATTCAATTCAATATTTACCACCCACCTGGCATAATCAATGGTATCCCTTACCGCGCCGTGGACTTGTGGCACACACCGCAAAGTATATGGATCCTGGACATTGTTTGGGTCGGCGGTTCGTAAAAACCGACTCGAATCCAATAACGCCCTCAGGAGCGCGGCACAGGCGATCTGCCTCGGATGGGGTCGGACGGCATGTACCCTGGCATCGTAGGCCCGAGCGGTACCGTGTAACGCCTCCAGAGCCAATGAAGCTGCCACATCTGCCGTAATCGCAAGATTTGAGGCTCTGCACACGAGCAACGCGCCGATGCCGGCCATGAGCGTCGTGCCATTGGTCAGGGCAAGGCCTTCCTTAGCGCCCAGCACCACCGGTTTCAAATCCGCCTGTTGCAACGCGGAAGCACCGTCTAAACGGTGTCCTTGAAAGATCGCCTCCCCTTCACCGATCAGGACCAGGGCCATATGAGCCAACGGCGCCAGATCACCACTTGCGCCCAGTGATCCCCGGCTCGGGATACAGGGAAATACGCCGCGATTGAGCAGATCGATGAGCAATTGTACGAGGACCGGGCGCACGCCGGAAAACCCCAGGGCCAGGGTGTTGGCACGAACGACCAGCATCGCACGGACAGAGGCTTCGTCCAATTCCGGTCCGGCGCCGGACGCGTGGCTTCGTACGAGATTCAACTGTAACTGAGCCACCTGCTCACCCGATATCAGCTTATCTTTAAACCGGCCGAAACCCGTAGTAATACCGTAAGCAATCCGTCCTTCGGCCACCAGGCGCTCGACCGCCTTTCTCGACCGCTCCATTCGGGGAATAGCATCAGGGTGAATATCGACCGGACGCCCTTGAGCCACGGCGGCAATATCATCGACGGTCAGATTTTGCCCCGATATAACCAATGGATCGCGCATAATGATCTCCCAAAGCCAATAATAATGATATAGAGGGTTGTCTAATAAACATATATCATTTATCATATTTATTCAATAGGGAATATAGTCTTTCCAATTACGGATTGATGTGTATCATATCCATTTTTGAATTATGTTTTTTGATTTATGAATTGGAAGATATAAGCGGAATACATGATTCACTAAGTCTATCCTGGTTTACCGATCATAATTCAAAAATCATAATTCATAATCACATGGCATTTTGTTAAATGTGCCAATAGATCGGTCCTGATCCTTTTCTCAGGTTGCCCATGCGAAAAAATCGATATGACCAGCTTATACGCGATGGATTCTGTATATGTCCTGACCTCTTGCACGCAGACCTGATAAGCCGGCTACGCAAAACGACACAAAGGCTTTGTGATGCCATGACGGAAGAACATAAGGCACGATTCAGAGTGCAGGGCAGCATGTTTCATACCAGCCTTGATCCCTTATTTGCCGAGCTGATCGCCTGGCCGCCTGCGTTGGATGAACTGAAGGCCATGGGATTTAAGGATCCGAGCTTTACGGATGGATACATCATCAGCAAACCGCCGGGTAGTCCAGGTCTTTTCTGGCATTATGACTGGTTCGCCTGGGAAGATCCGACGGCCTATGACCCTCACCCCCAACAAGTGTTTTTAATGTATTATCTGGACGACACCTGTCCCGAAAACGGTTGTTTACGCGTTATTCCCGGTTCGCATCGGGATCATAACCCCCTGCACGACATACTGGCAAAACCACATGACGAAGCGCTGTCGTCCGCAAAAGACCTGGACCGGCCTGAATTTTCGAGACGACCGGATGAAATCGATGTGCCGATTTACGCAGGGGACCTGCTCATCGGCGATGCCCGCCTCCTGCACGCCACCCATCCGAACACATCGAACGAAAGAAGGACTGTCATCACCCTCTGGTTCCAGCCTGACTTCTGTGATTTACCGGAACGCATCAAAGCCCAGATGGTACATAAAACCCACACCATCCCAGATGACTGGCCACCCGACGCCAGAGAAAAGGTCGCCCGTTTAAACCCGGTATACCACGGCAATGCTATACCATACGATCGAACCTACTATAAACGTAACCCGAGGTTAACTGATTGAAAAAACAACTCATCAACTCACCAACTCACCCATGAATCAACCAACCCCCGATCTGCCATCTTCAACCTTTGACGTCCTCGGTCTCGGTTGTGCCTGTCTGGACTTTCTCTGCGTGGTCCCACGGATGCCGGATCTGGATGACGAAATCAGGATGGTCACCTCAAGCCAGCAAGGCGGTGGTGAGGTAGCGACGGCGCTGGTCGCTCTGTCTAAACTGGGCGCATCAACGGTCTATCTGGGTAAGGTCGGGGACGATCATGCGGGTCGGATGATCCGGGAGGAGCTTGAACAATATGGGGTCGATACGCGGCATCTGGTGATCGACCCTGATGCGACCTCGATTGCCAGTATGGTCATCATTGATCAGCGTTCAGGAAAACGGACTATTCTGGCCGGTGATCTCTCCCTGTGTGAATTAGAGCCGTCAGAGATACCTCCATGCCTCCTCGATTCCGTCCGATATCTACATCTGGACGGGACCTCTCGACAGGCTGCGCTGGCAGCCGCTTTTACAGCGCGCAAAAACGGGGTAAAGGTCGTTCTGGATGCGGATGTCCTTGCTGATGACGCCGAAATCAGTCAATTAATGGGAATGACGGATATTCTCATCACCTCAGAAGGATTTGCACGCCGATTCACGGGTATGGATAAACCAGAAGATATGATTGAAAAACTGCGTTTATATGGCGCTGAAATAGTCACGGTAACATTGGGTGACAGGGGCAGTATCTGTTTCTCAGAGGATGAAGTGATATGCGCCCCGGCCTTTCAGGTGGATGTGGTGGATACTACAGGCGCCGGGGATGTGTATCATGGGGCTTTTATTTACGGCCTTATTCAGGACTGGCCTCTAGAAAAAACAACTGAATTCGCGTCTGCTGTTGCGGCCATGAAATGCACCAGGATAGGTGGGCGGATCGGGATTCCCACCCTTGATGAAGCCCTGGAATTTCTGCATGGAAATAATACCCAACAGTTCAGGTAGATGGATTAACGGCAAAGGAGAGCGCACTATGCTTCATGAAGGACGACGTGTTATGGTATTCAGCGCACACGCGGCTGATTTCTGTTCTCGGGCAGGGGGTACGATTGCCCGTTTGGTTGACCTCGGTGGGGAGGTCCTGGTTTATGATATGACTTATGGGGAACGTTGTGAATCACCGGGGATATACGCCCGATCAGAACCCCCTCCATTGGATGAAATCAAGAAAATACGCTGGCAGGAAATGCAAGGGGCGGCAGGTACACTCGGGGCCGAAATTCGATGCTTCGATTTCGGGGACAGTCCGCTGATTTTCGATACGGATCGCCGCCTTCAGATTACGGATGCCGTTCGTTCATTTCAGCCTGATCTGGTTCTTACCCACTGGCATAATGATGTTCTTCATCCGGATCATGTAGAGACTACGAAAGCTGTTATATGGGCTTGTAGATATTGTGATGCTCCGGGGGTTAAGACCGATCACAACTGGTGTGAAGAACCGGATATCGTGTGTTATGAGGCCACGCTCGGTACAGCGCCGGTTACCAGGTATCTACCGGACCTGTATGTAGATATTACCTCTGTATACGAACGTAAAATGGAGGCATTACGACATCTGGCCTCTCAGTCGCAGTTACCTGATAATTATGCTATTCTTGCACGATATCGTGGTCTGGAAGCAAAAACGACCGCTAATATGAAAACTTGTATATATGCGGAAGGGTTTTGTCGTATGGTAGGGCAGTGAAGAGCTACAGGTGGACAAGTAGGCAGTAGGTAGGCGGTAGGCAGTAAGCATTTCAATCAACAAATCAACAAAAAGCACAGCGAGCAAAGCGGAGCGTGTTCTAATAATGCCTCGAAGAGGCGTTCATTTAAAAAAGGGTCACCCCGATCCAACCTCGGACTCAATGACGAACGTGTTAACAAAGTATTTATTTCAGATTTTTGCCAGGCGCTGCCAGAACGATCTTTCTTTCTTCCAATAGGCCTGGATAAGCGTTTCTGTCGCCTCTGGCAGCAAAGGTAACGGATTGCAACTGGTCTTCCGCTGTTTTTTTATCCGGATCTTTTGGTTTGTTCAACCGAGGCATAGCCCATCTCCTCCATTTCATTCCGGCATCTTAGTTCTGTGGAAAAATTTGCCGGGTTGTCAATGCATCCAGGATATGTTCGGCCATCACCCGATGACCTTCCTTGTTGAAATGCCCATCATAGGGATAGAAGAGTTGCTTTTGAAGACTTACCTCCCGAAATCGAGGCAAGGGGTTTATAAAAGGAATACGTTCTTGTTCACAAAAGGCTTGCAAACGACCCTGGAAATGCGGAGAGGTAATCATATGATCCGCATCGAACCCCCACAACTGCTTGCCCTCTTTCCATTCTTCTGTACTGACCTGATTAGGCTGGGGAACGGGAATAAGTGATATGGCTATCCCATTCTGGAGGCAGAGTTGGTGGATGCCTCGCAGCCAGACCAACGTCTGCTGCCAGGCCGATTCTTCTTCAGGTAAAAATGTCTCATTAAATATAGCAAAAAAATCTTCCCGTAGATCTTTCCCCGCGAGATGAGCCAGATGCGTCGCGAGGGCAAGGTCTATCTCGCTATCCTCACTATTTGCCGGTGCGTTTGTAGTCTGTCCATCCCCAATGATCTTTGCTTCTTCGGTTTTCATCTCGTATTGAAACCGATGATATCGATCCCGAATGAAATGGTACAACACGGAGTTATTCCGTAAAAACTGCTTAAAAGGCACATAAGACACCTGATCCTCAAGCTGCACATCCTTTGTTACAGAAACAGGCATCCCTTCCTCATCAAACCTGGCACGTTTGGCATGATCATAGTCATCTGTCACATCAGTTACACTGAAATTTATCAGAACCAGATCCGGATTGAAGTCCAATCCCTTTTCTTTTAGAAACAGATAATATAAAATCGGCGAATAGCCTTGCATCCCTCCGTTGAGTACTTCAAACCGGCCGGGATTATCTTGATTTAATAATTGCTCCATTTGGTTCGGGAACGTCTCCTCGCCAGGGACTTCGATACCGACCACTGGAGAGTCTCCCAGCACCAGGATACGGTAAACGCCTTCCGGTTTATCCAGCGTATATTCCTGATCCCGTAATCCCATGCTGTTAATACGAATATCTACATCAAACTCACCCTGTTCGGATATATACCGGGAGACGGCGTTGGGGATCAGCTCGTTATGGAGTACCCGTGAGGGTTGAATGAACTGGTGAAAACCATATACTTTATTGACACCGAACAGGCGCGCGCCCCCCTCCATCAAGAGCAACATGAAAACCATAATCCCGGCCAGAAGTAAGATATTAATACTCAGGGCCGACAAACGTTTCGTCCATACCGACATAATTAGTATCCTGTTATTCTTTGTTCTGGACAATAAAAAAATGTATCAGTCGGATATTGCCTCAGTTGTTGACCGTTGGATATAGGATGCCAGATGTTGATAAATGGCGTCCGCAGCCATATTATGCGCTCGGGCATTGGGATGGGCGTCGTCGGGGGCGACCCAAAGGGATTCCGGTATTTCTCCCTGATAAATGGGGAGCAGATCGACTACAGGCGCCTCATACGCAGCGGATAGGTCCCGGACAAGTTGATGTACTTTTTTAAATGGATAGGAGGTCTCATCGGTGACATGTAATTCTGGATAGAGAACCACAAAAGGGTCTATTTGAATCCGCCGGCAATTTTGGAGTATTTGATTAAACGCAAGATCAAAAGCAGTGCGCTCCGGGCTGCCGGGTATGTACAAATCATTGTAGAAATCAACATAATCCTTTTCTACGGACATCATCCGTGCCATCATATCCAGACGACCTTTCATCATCGTCCATAAATATGAATTTCGATCCAGAAAACTGATGGATTCACGGTGTTTAATAATCTCTCCATCATTAATAAAGAAACAGATCATCACCATATCGGGATGATATTTTAGTCCCTCCGACTCTAAATAATACAGCTCATGCTCCGTATTATAATTACCAACGCCGGCATTAATCACTTCAAACCGCTTGTACCGGGGCAAATTTAAATTATGATTCAACTGCTTTTCCAGCACATCAGCGTAAATATGTCCCTGCCGAACTCCCCACCCCAAGGGGATCGAATCACCAAGAAGCAAAATCCGGAAAGTCGAATCCGGTTTTTCATACGTGTATTCGGTATCCCTTAGGCCCTTTGAGTTGATAGCGACATCCACTCCCATGAAATATCCAGATGCGCCCGGACGATGTTCATGAGAAAGTTCGGCGCTTTTACTGGGTTGTTTCAGATCTACGGCATAACGCCACATTTCGATATCATAAAAAATATAGGCCTTACATAATATTCTGACTGCGATTTCACAAAATCCCATCGTCAATACGATAAACACAGTGAGCAACGTCATGTTACCGATTAACGTTGTCAAACGATTTGCCATCACCTACCTCATCCTATAATTCAACGCCTTTATTTCGCTCTGCTATCCGGGTGTTACCATCATAAATCAAAGGTGTATAATGCAAAATGGGCATGAACAAAGTCAATCTTTTTCTATATTACATCACTTGACGAAACCGGGACCATACCATGGAACTTTTTAACGCCGAAAGCGTAGATATATACGGATACTGTAACGCATGACTATTGTCTACAAATCCTCTTTACAGACACCCTATTGGAACGGTCGGCCGGGTGCGGCGAGGTATTACAAAGCCTTCCCAGACGCTGCACCTGGTCGACCGTTCCAATATCAAAAATTCAAGATGATAATGATACAGCCCCTGGTGGATATTCCAGGGGCTGTTTTGTTTGATCTTACACCACAGAGACCTCATGTATTTCGTCTCTACGGTTAGCGGGCTTCCATGATGTGGTCGCCTGATAGAACGAATCTTGTTCCTCACGATATAAAAAGAGTGCTCTGTCCTTGATGCGCACCACACCACCGTCGATAAAACTCTTGTGAGGAATCGCTTGAGGCGCTCCGCTCCTATGAAAGCTGTAAATCATCTCTTTATTCGCCAGACGGTCATCTTTCGTTTGAATGCCTCGAAACCCACGGTTCGATCTGAAATAAGACAGGTAAGAATCGGCGGGGGCATGTTCCCGTCCGCCATAGGACAGGACAAGTGAATTCGGGTGCTTTATTTTCCATATCCCCCAGGTTGTTTTGGTTGCTCCGGGCAATAGCTCCAATTTCTTTCCTTTCGCTTCACCATACACCGCTTCTTCGGTCATAATAGACCAGTAAGAGTCGGTTTCCTTATCCTGCATGACCAGACTGGCGTTGAGCAGGGCGCCGCTGGCTTCAAATGTATAGGTTTTGTCATCGATTTCACGACTGTAGACTACAGCCGTCTGGGCCAATGGTCACCATACAGCCGCAATGGGTTGATCTCCCACGGTATGGTTAACGATCTCATGCGTGTTCAGGAGATTCAGGTCATAGGCATAGGCCAGCCCGTCCATCTCAAAGCCCAAAATCCATGCTGAATCCGGAATACGAGCCTGTGCCGCCGACTTGAATTCCGGTCGGTCGATAGACGAAATAGCGTCCCGGGGAATGATCTGCTGAAACCCATCCATATCGGGGCCCTTACGCAACCAACCCTGATCTGCTGTGGCCGCCGTCCATAAACCCAACATGAAGACCAAACCTGCCAAGATCAAAGGCCATCGTAATCTGATTAATTCGGTTATCGTCATGGAAAACCCCTTTTACAATTTCGGATTTCGGATTTCAGATTATTAGATGTTTATCTTACATAACAGTCTTTAAAGAGTTGAGGTTCCGTATATCGATGCCACAGTAGAAATATCTTGCACAATAGCATAGCTCAAGCTATAGTTTGGCATATAGAAAATACGGATCGTTTTTAAAATCCGCAATCCGCAACCCGCAATCGGAAATGGAGCCACAGGAGGTTGTTATGATCGACCAGGAACTACTTGACATTCTGGCCTGTCCGGAAACAAAAGAGGATGTTTCGCTGGCTGACCAATCACTTATTGATTCGATAAATGAAAAAATAAAAGCCGGTGGGCTTAAAAACCGAGGTGGTGAAGAGATCAGCGAGTCCATCGACGGCGGCCTGGTGCGTGCAGACGGAAAATATATGTATCCGATACGGGATGAGATTCCCATTATGTTGATTGATGAAGCGATACCGCTATAAGAGCAGGTGGGCAGGTGGTACGCTGTTTCCTGCCTGGTATTGCCTCATTACAGTGAGATTTATATGGCAGATCAATCAATTTATCCGGATGACCCCTATCGTTTAAATCCTGAAGATATTCAGGAACCACCCAAAGGACGTTGGGCGACGATTAAACAGTTAGGCCCTGGATTAATTCTGACCGGGTCGATTGTTGGATCGGGTGAGCTCATTGCCACAACGCGTCTGGGGGCTGAGGTGGGCTTCGTCGTGCTCTGGCTTATCCTGCTCAGTTGCGCGATAAAAGTGCCGGTGCAGAGTGCGTTAGGTCGTCATGCGATCGCCTCCGGGCAGACCACTTTCGTAGCTTTCAACCGGGTGCCCGGACCGCGATGGCGTGTTTCCTGGCTGGTATGGGGATGTCTGTTCCTCATTTTCTGGAGTACCATGCAGACCGGTGGTATTGTGGGCGCCATCGGTCTAACGCTGGAATTGCTTTTTCCTTTTATAAGTGGTACGCTCTGGATGATCATCATTACCGGCGTGGGTATGGCCCTTGTGTTGATTGGACATTATGCGGCGTTAGAACGAACGACTATGATTCTGGTGGCATTGTTCACGTTTACCACGCTGGGCAGCGCCATCATGTTGTTCTGGACCCCTTACGCTGTTACCCCGGAGGTCCTTATCGACGGATTACAATTTGCTTTACCTTCCAATGGTGCGGTGACGGCCTTTGCCGTATTCGGCATCACCGGCGTGGGCGCAACGGAACTATTGCTTTATCCATATTGGTGTTTAGAAAAAGGATATGCCCGTGCAACGGGCGCCTATGACGGTAGTGAAGCTTGGCGGCAGCGCGCCATCGGATGGATCGGCGTGATGAAGAAAGACGTATGGCTGTCCATGGCCACGTATACCATAGCCACCATCTCTTTCTTCTTTCTGGGAGCGACCGTCCTTCATACACAGGGATTGATACCGGAAGGGTTTGATGCGGTTCAGATCTTATCCAGCATGTATACGGAAACGTTAGGCGGATGGGCGTTTTATCTATTCGGTGTCGGTGCGTTTGTGGTTCTGTTTTCCACTTATTTTGTGACCATAGCCGGTATGTCGCGCATGCTGGCTGATGCCATCGGGGTTCTTGGCCTGGCCTCCTATGAGGACCCCCGATTGCGGCAGCGTATGATCCGAACGATCAGCATCATCCTGCCGTTGTTGTATGCGTTGCTCTACATCATCTGGTCGGCTCCTGTGATGATGGTCATCATCGGAGGCTTAATGCAAACCGTCCTGCTGCCGGCCATCGGCTGGGCTGCCTTGTACTACAGCCGAACCACGGCTCGAGACGTCGGTATCGCCCCATCAAACACCTTTATTGTTCTCCTGACCATCGCCACCCTGGTCATGGCTGTTTTTGCCTTCTACGCGATCTGGGTGAGACTTTAAAGACGTTTGTGAATTATGAATTGTGATTGTTGAATTGAAATGCCTTTCAATCATAATTCATAATTCAACAATCATAATTATGGAATATCTGTCGGTCGACGAAGATACGCATATTTACTACGAATACCAGGGATATGGATCGGTTATCGTGTGGCTTCATGATGGTCTGATTCATCGTGCTACATGGGATGCGCAATGGGATGCGTTTGCCGATCACTATTCCTTGATCCGATATGACCGACGTGGCTACGGACATTCCGATGAGCCTACTGCGCCTTATTCAGATGTAGAAGACCTGCATCTGTTGCTGGAATACCTGGAAGTGATAGACGCGGTGATCGTCGCCTCTTCTGCCGGTAGTAATATCGCCCTTGAATTCGCAGTCACGTATCCGAGGATGGTTGAACGTCTGATCCTGGTCGGACCGGTGGTAGGCGGGTTGGCGCCGTCCGAACATTTTGTTCATAGAGGACAGGCTAATTTTAAACCGTTGGTCGAACAGGGGGATATAGAGACCACCATCGAGAACTGGACGCACGATCCCTATTGGATCGCCCCCGGAAATGATCATGCCGGTCAATTGTTTCAGATGCTGTTATCCAGCCATCCTCAAAATATATCACACCTCTCTCACTTTGCGCAAAATATGGACCCGCCCATCCTATCCCGTCTCTCGGAGATTGATGTGCCTACGCTGCTCATCACCGGTGAATCAGATCATCCGGACATCCATGCCCACGCGGGCGCCATTCAGGCCGGTATTGCCCAGGCCCAACGCATCGTTTTTCCTAATGCCGGTCATCTGGTCCATATGGAACGCCCCGACGCATTCAACCGATTAGTTGATGCGTTTATTAAAACAGTGTTTACGGGATGATCCGGTCTTTTACGCTGGTGTCGCATGAGGACATAGGCTGGTTCCTCGATAATGTTTCGGAAGATGTCCTCGTTATTATTGATGAGGCCTATATCGATTTTGTGAAAGGTCCTGACTATAAGAACGCCGCTTCCTATGCCATCTCCCGCCCGAACGTGGTGGTGTCCCGTACATTTTCCAAGGTATACGGTCTTCCCGGCGTTCGTATGGGTTACGCGTTCGGGGACCCACAGAACTTCGAAGATTCCTGGCTCTATTCAGGCTGGACGATGATGATGCCTACATTGAGTGTTTACGCTGCAACGGCCGCCCTGAAAGATACCGAACACGTCCGCAGGTCGAAAGAGGCCATACGGGCGGGGCGGGAATATCTGGCGCAACAATTAAAGGGAATGGGCATTCCCTTTACGCCGAGTGAAACCAATTTCTTGGTACTCGATATGGGGAAAGATCCCGGGGATATCATCAGCTATCTACGCAAAAAAAGAGTGCTGGTACGAAATGCGCACGATAGGTGGGATATCAAAAACCATTTTCGCGTCTCGATCGGTACACAGGATGAGCTGGAAGTGTTCGTCAGCACCCTCAAAGAAGCGCTTGTGATTGTGTAAATAGCCGTTATGCAAGGCGTTCTTTTATACCTCGATAGTTTTATTTCATCGGGTTGTTGCCGGGCATAAATGTGCATTTATAAAGGCAATTGGAGATACATGGGTTATCCGCGTTTTTCGTTACGCAGGGCCAGCACCTCGTCCCAGGGCATGACGTTGCACCGGGCTGCCCATACCTCATATAATGCGGACAGTTCCCCGATGATTTCCGGGAATTGTGCGGATACATCATGCAGTTCCGTACGGTCTTCGGTCATATTGTACAGTTCCCAACCTCCTGGGTATTTACACACCAGTTTCCAGTTCTCTCGCTGAACCGCTTTATTACCTTCATGTTCCCAGTACAGGACCGGCCTCTCAGAAGGACGGTCTTCTAATATAGGCCTCATGCTATATCCTTCGGCGGGTTGGATTGTTCGTCCTTCATAGGTATCCGGATAACATATATCGGCAACATCGAGACAGGTGGCCATAATGTCCGGCAGCTGGGCGGGTTGTCGGCGCATGGCGCCCCGGTCTGATATGCCCGCAGGCCAATGCACAATCAACGGGGTGGCGATGCCCCCTTCATGAACCCAATGTTTGTATTCCCGAAACGGCGTATTGCTCAGATTCGCCCACGGTACGCCGTAACTTTGATAGGTCTCTTCCCCGCCCGGCATAACAGACGGATCGTTCCCATATTGAACCGGCCTTCCATCCCGTGTGGTTTTCTGAGCGATACGCCCCCTGAGATTTTGTCCCCAACGCGTACTGATTTCCTCAGCACAGCCGCCATTATCCGCGAGGAAAAGAATAAGCGTGTTGTCCATCTGCCCGGTGTCTTCAAGCGCTTGTACTATGCGTCCAATACCCTGATCCATTCGGTCTATCTGGGCGGCATATACCTCCATGCGCCGGCATTGCCAGGCTTTATGTTCTGCTTCATCCCAGGGGGGTTGGGTCGGGTCACGCGGGGTCAATCGCCATTGGGGATCAATGAGCCCCATTTCCGTCATCCGCGAAAGCCTTTCTTCCCGTAAGACGTCCCATCCGTCATCAAAACGGCCTTTATACCGTTCGATATCTTCCAGATGGGCATGCAGCGGCCAGTGTGGGGCCGTATACGCGACGTAAGAGAAAAACGGCGAATCGGGTTTGGATTGGTTGTGTTCTCGAATCTGCCTGACAGCTTCGTCGCTGATCGCATCGGTAAGGAAATAGTCTCCGGGTGGTGTGGCGATCCGTTCGTTGTTACGTGTCAGTGTCGAAGGATTAAAAAAGTTAGATGCCCCTGTAATGATCCCGTAAAAATCATCGAATCCACGTTGACACGGCCAATTGTGCTTCGGATCGTCGACGTGGCGGGTGACGTGCCATTTTCCGGACATGCAAGTGTCATATCCGGCCGGTTTCAGTGCTTCTGCGATCGTGACCGTATTGGCATTGAGATCCCCGAGGTAGCCATCCACGCCATCGTCATTCATCATATGACCGACGTCCGCCTGATGCGGATAGAGGCCGGTCAGTAAGGAGGCGCGCGAAGGACAGCATCGTGCTGTATTATAAAATCGGGTAAAGCGAAGCCCACCGGATGCCAGGCGGTCCAGGTTAGGGGTCTGCACTTCTCCGCCGTAACAGCCTAAATCGGAGTAGCCCATATCGTCGTTCAGGATAATGATGATGTTGGGTTGGGGCATGTTTTTCCTTCTTATTATCGGCTATTGATCCGGGCGGCACGAAACAGGGTGTCGGCGGATTGTAGGATTTTGGCGCGCAATCGGGGCGGGTAGTCCGGATGATCGGCTAAAAAATCACGTACGATATCGGCGGCGGTTCCCGTCTGATGACCGCCCAGAGTGGCGTCGAGCCATCTTTTGGGGAAGAAGATGTCGCCTGTCCGCTGTATCTCTTCCAGCAGATCGAGGCCGTGACGAATATACGATTCTGATGAACGGGCTCGGAGCGGATGGTGGATGTAGCGTAGCGCTTCCAGCACCCAGGGCTCACGCGCCCGATTTTTCTCTTCAAACAGGCTGGTAAAAAAAGCATTCCGAACCTCAGGATCGGCGGACAAGGCCGGCATCACGAAGGCAAATCGGTTTATTCGATCCGGATTTTGAATACGTTCCTGCTGTGTTTTGAGAATTCGGTCCGGGGCCGAGGCGCCGCGCAACACCAGACCAGCAGCCATCCCGATGAAATCCCTTTCGGATAGTTTCAAACCGGCTATCGTCTCTTTTTGTGCCCAGATATCATGCAACCGGGCAAGACCTTCCTTCGTCAGGGTAACCGAACGGAGCGCATTGAAAAACGCCGCTTTGAGCGAACTGGTCGCCGCGCGATCCATATGCTTCCAAAATACATCTTCAAGGTCTGACGCAAGCGCCATACGTCGATCCAGTGGCAGATATTTCCAATAGGCGCCGGAGAGAGAGCTCAAAACCCGCTGTATATTGAGTTCGTCTTTTTCCCTGTTCAGCGTGCGTAAGCCTAAATCAATCAGATCATCCGGGGTCGTATGTCCATACAGCATATCCTCCCAGAGGGTCATCCAGGCGATGCCCCGACGGACCGGATCATCCAATTCCGGCAGATGATTGAGCAGATAGGTCCGGCTGTCAGGATCGAGCTTGAAATAGCCATAGGCGAGGCCACGTCCATTGGGCAGGATATAGTCTGGTTTCGACAGATTGACGGCATCGGGTATAATAGTTGATGATGCATTGAGATGCCCCGCTAAAATCCTGTCCTGATCCGGATAGCCGAGCAAGACCGAGAGCCGTTGATTCCACAGACGGCCCCGCTTTAATGGATCGGTTTGCATCAACCGCAGTTCCTCTATCATATCCTCTTCATTAAGCCGTATATCGGCCTCTATTATTGGTCGGCCGGGTTCTTCAACCCATACCCGGCTCCACGTTTTCAGATCTTCATCGGATAGCCTGTCCAGGATGTCGATCAGATCAGGCCAGGTCGCATTGGCGAACTTGAACCGGTCCAGATAGGTGTGCATCCCCGACCTGAACATATCCTCGCCGACCAGTAATTCCAGATGTTTCATCACAATGGGCGCCTTCTGGTAGATAATGGCGCCGTAGAGCGTTCCGGCCATATTCAGATTTTCCAGCGGCTGCCGGATCGGGTTGGCGCCGTCGGTGCGATCCACGCCGTAGGCAGAAGGATAATGACGCAGCAGAAACCGAAGGTCATGGTTGATTTCGGGGAAGGAAGGATTGACGATTTTGGCGGCCATGAAATTGGCAAAAACCTCTTTGGTCCATACATCATCGAACCAGTTCATGGTCACCAGATCCCCGAACCACATATGGGCGGTTTCATGGGAAATCACGCCGGCCCGTCCCAGGACCCGGTTTTTAGTCGCGGATTCATCCAGAAGCAGCCCGGTGTCCCGATAAAATATGGCGCCGGGATGCTCCATGCCGCCATATTGGAATCCGGGAATGAGTACGAAATCGAATTTCCCGAACGGATAGGGTATGTCGGTGTAATCTTCCAGCCAGGTGAGCGCCGAAGCATGTAAATCAAATACGGTATCTTTGTTGCGGTCTACTTTTTCTACATCCGTTTCCCGGTGATACATAGTCATGGATCGGCCGTTACGTTCAGCCGTTTCGGTTTGAAACACGCCCGCGGCAAAAGCAAACAGGTAGGTGCTGATCGGCTTAGTTTCCTTGAACCGGAATAGACGTCCTGTCTCTTCTTTCATCTCCTCGTCCAGGGCTCCATTGCTAACGGCGACCCAATCGGGCGGGGTATGCAACGTCAGTTTGAAACGCGCCTTCAGATTGGGCTGATCGAAACAGGGGATGGCCGTCGCCGCCCGGTCCGGGACAAACAGCGTATACAGAAATTCAGTGTTGCGATTAAGAGACATGTCTCCGGCGCGGAAGGTGATGGTCAAGCGATTCGCACCCACCTTAATCACCGATTCAGGAATGAGGATATGCTGCTCCCTCATATCAAAATCAATTTCCGCCTCATCGATGCGGATGCCCTGAACATATTCTGCCGGTTGACGAAAATCTAGAACGACCCCGCCGGCTGTATCCGATAGATAGAACGTAATGGTTTCAAGCCCCTCGATAGGTTCATTTCGATCGGCCGGGATCGTCAATGAAAGATCATAACGCACATCCGAAATGGTCTGTGCCCGTCGTTCCGCCAGATCCCACGAGACCCCGGGTTCCAGGTCGTTCGGCGGGGATGGTGCACAGGCGCTCAGCATCATAATGGTTATTCCCGTAATCAGATATCTCATGTGCATATATTTAGTCCTTTAATGGTCCATCATTGTCCTTGAAGGATATCCCAGAGGTGCCGATCAGGAAAGATATCAATCCCTAATTCCGATTTCAAGACATAAAGTAGCCCGAATCCGATAACCGCCAATCCGATGATCACCACGACCATAAAGAAGATAGAGGCCAAAAACAGAGACTTGTGTCTGCGTTCCGTTTCTACACTGTCTGTGGTCTGTCGAATATCCCGCCCCATCAGGAATACAAAGTAGAACCTGATCTCCTTCTCCTCGATGGGATGCTAGAGCACGAAGCGCTTGTTGCGCCAGGACCATAATTTTTCGACCTGTGCTGGGCGCCAGTATAGCCAGTTTATCCGATGCGCTTCGGTAGGATAGCAATTGATATTCATCAATACCAGGTATGTCAAGCCTATTTAATTTAGGCGCCATTGGTACACCTTTTGCTTTTCAAAGCTGGACAGCAATGATCGCAATACATTATTTCCAGGAAAACTATAGACCCTCCAAAGCCGATGAACCAGACATTTTTTATGATCTCCGATATCATGGAACAGACCCACGTCCTCCTGGTGGTCTATAATATTTTGGGTAGAGAAGTCGTTCAATTAGTAGATCAAGTTCAGTCACCAGGTCAACATTCTACGATATGGAATGCAAGGGATAGCCGGGGCTATTCAGTTTCGAGTGGTTTGTACCTGTATCGGCTGGTTACCGAAAATGGATTTATCGAGACACGCAGGATGACCTTGTTGAAATAGGATCGTATTCCGGCAGGCGGACGTATGCGATAACGTATACTGCCCGCAGTCTTCACCCAGTTAAAAACGCCGAGAGAAATGCAATTTTTCCTTGGCGTTTTTTAAACCCATCCTTATTTGTTGATTGATTTCGCTACGCTCAATCGAAAGTAATGAACGCCTCTTCGAGGCATTATTAGAACACGCTCCGCTTCGCTCGCTGTGTTTTTTGTTGATTTGTTGATTGAAATGCTACCGTAGCTTGAAGGGCCTTGCGACCGTCCAGCACAGGCTCTGTAATCCTTCCACCCAAACCGGTTGATGTTGGGCTTGACTGAAGGCCGCGATTCGCTTATGGTAAAATGTACCATAATTATATTATGAAAGGACTCCATTATGAAACTCACTATTCTGGTTCATCCTGCCGACGAGGGTGGATTCGGGGCTGAAATACCTGCTTTGCCTGGATGCATATCCGAAGGCGAGACCGTCTCGGAGATCCTCATGAATATTCGGGAAGCAGCCGAAGGGTGGATGACTGTTGCTACCGAACGGGCGGTTACCGACACAGACGCCCAGGTGGTAGAGCTTGAACTATGAAATCGATTTCCGGTAAGCGTTTGTGTAAAACTCTTGAACGACATGGATGGATCTTGCAACGCATAAGCGGGAGCCATCACATTTATACCCACTCTGCCTATCCTGCAATCCTGGCTGTTCATGGGAATCGGAACCTGAAAACCGGAACTCTGAGAAAATTAATGAAAGAATCCAATCTTACTGAACAAGATCTATAAGCAAAACCTTATCAGAATGATCCCTCCTACGCCATCACCTGCTGTCGGTTGGGTTACAATCAATAAAATCATCTTATTTTGGAAAACCCGGATCTAATCTTCATGATCCGAATATCTTCCCAAACCTATCGCACCGGTAATTGTGAGTTTATTTTTCGAGTGTTTTGTGCAGCATTCCGCACTTGAAAAGCATTGCCTGTCTAATCTTGCTTTATGGAGCGTTCTATTACTGAGGACATATCCTCACATGCTGATGATATCATATGAAACCCCTCATTCGAACCTGTGAACACAACGATATACAAGCCATCTGTGATATGGAAAAACAGTGGGCACAGGACGAGATCACCTATGGATATGTTCCTGATAATCCGATTGAACTCATCGAATCCCTCGGTGCGTATTTTCTGGTCGCAGAACTCGAAGGAAAGATCGTTGGCTATATCCGTGGAAAAATCGAAACAAGCAAGGATAATAGCATCATGCCCGACGGCATTTTTACGGACGCCCAATAAGGAGAAAAGTGCCCAACTGTCGCCCAACGGACGTCACCTGGCGTATGAGGAGTGGAATGAGTCAGGGCGTGATGTATACGTTATGCCTTTTCCTGATGGAGGAGGCAAAAGTCAGGTGTCTTTTTTTGGTGGAACTAGTGCCAGCTGGAGCCCGCAGGGTAATGAGTTGTTTTATGAAAAGTGGGACAACGAGGATAAAAGTATGTCCTTTATGATTGTATCAGTGGAGACGAAAGGCACATTTAAAGCGGGGCGTCCTCGCAAATTGTTCAATGCCCCTCAGGGGGTGGATATCCGTTTTTTTGCTGTATCATCTGATGGCCAGCGGTTTCTGACCGTCCAGCGTGGTGAATCTGGAGAACGTCCACAGACCACGATCACGGTAGTTGAAAACTGGATCAAAGAATTCGAGGGCTAAAAGTGACCGCGTGAAGGACGCCTGCCCTCTGGTGACAGGTGCCCCTGTGCTCATGATGCTTGCCTCGATCTCTTCGGGGTTGACAGATTTCAGTTTTTTTAAATCACCAAATCACCAGATCACCATATTCTCTATCCGCCTACCGCCAACTGCCTACCGCTTTCTGCCTCCCCCAATCTCCCCCTCCGCCAACATCGTTAACAACGCTGAATCGTCCACATCAAGCGGCAGATTTATCCTTGCGCGGCGGCGGCTGGATTCGTACGTGGCGAAAATAAGTTCCGTAGCTTGAAGGGCCTTGCGACCGTCCAGCTCAGGCTCTCTTCCCGTCTTCAGGGCGTCGATTAAATCCAGCACCGTTAAAATGGTAAGATCTTCCTCCTCATGACCGTCCAGCGGTGGTATTTCCCACCCATAGGCGTCGTGACGTAAGATGCGTAGAGGGATCTCTTCACTCACACCCACTTCGATAAGTCCCTCCGTGCCTATCAAACGGTTAGCGGCATGTTGAAGCGACGTATTTCCTGTGGCCAGCAAGCCTTCCACCCCGTTTTTCCATCGAATCCACGACAGGCCGCCCGCGTCTAAAGAAACGCCGAAAACAGATAGATCCTCAGAGGCGTCTATTTGTCCCATCACCCAATCTACCGGCGTATCATCATTGTAAAAGAAAAACATGTCGAACCAGTGGGTGCCCCAATCGAACAGATTCGAGCAACTGCCTTCAACGCGGATCAGGTCTCCTATAGCGCCTTCTTTCAAGAGACGTTTCGCCGTACGGAACGAGGCGCCGAATCGTCTTTGATGGCAGAAGGTAATTTTTACTTTATGATCCACGCATGTCTGGATAATTGTTTTGGACGCGCCCCACGTAGGCGCCATTGGTTTTTCACAGTGTATGGCTTTAACTTTCTTGCCAGCAGAGGCAAGAACCATATCGGCGTGGTATTCAGGCCAGGTGCAGATCGACACGATATCCAGTTGCTCATTTTCCAGCATATCGCGAAAATCTTTATAGGTTCGTTCAATGTCAAATTCGGTCTGGAAATCCCATCTTGCTTCGCTGACCGGATCGACACAGGCTATTATTTCAGCGTCGTCCGACGCCTGATAGCCGCGTGCATGCGCTTTCCCCCGACCGCCACAACCAATAATACCTACTTTATACATACCCTTTACTCCCCATTTTAAAACGAAAGGTTTCCTTCAGACTGGATGTCATCCTCCAGGCCGATAAATGTATTATCCTCAATGTGTGTACGGTCCATATTACCCCGGATCCGAATACCGATTTTTTGTTTAGCCTGCCCGGAATCCTCTAATCGATTATGTCTGATTATCGTATCATGCACTTCCCCCCGGATATCAACACCTGCGCCCTCCGCCGCAAATCCATTATCGCGGATAATAGAAGATTCAATAGATGTACGATGGCCGGCCAGAAAGACTCTTTTACCTTCATCACGAAAAAGAATCCCTCCCCGGGCATTATTTTCTATCAAACTGTTGATAATGCGGGTATCCGTATCCCGATGGCCGATAGACAGCCCGAAATCATGATTGTCTGTAAGTCGACAGGCGTCTACCAGTCCATCTGATACCCCCCAGCAAAAGAAAATGCCCTGGCTGTTTCCTCTTGATTCACACCGTGCAAAAACCGGGCGTTGTGACCCGCTTCCAGGATGAAATCCCAGATTGGCATTATTTTCAGCTTTGCAACCCTCGAGATGGATGTCATCGCACACCTGAAAGCTGAATCCATCTCCATTATAATGCCGGGCTATCACGTTCCGAAACGTGTAATTGTTGCAATACTGTATGAACACAGCCCCCGCATAATTCCCGTTTATTTCTTCATTCTCATCTCTATTCCCATCCAGGACAAGGTTTTCTATCGTTACATCATCTACCCGTTCTGCTGTGATGATCGGAAATACGCTCGCCGCCGTCGCGTTATGCGCAAGCCACATATTCTTTTCCATCCTGCGGGTAAGGGAGATCACCTGACCGTCTATAGCTGTAACCGTATCCTTCACGACATCAACGGGGGATTCTCCACCTGACGGATAGGACCGGAGCATAATCCCGCCCCCTACTTTAAACCCTTCTGTATGCTCTACATGGATGCAGGCTTCATACCAGTCCGCGTCTTGCGCCAAACGGGTGACGCAAGATGCAGACTTTTTCAAAACCGTCCCTGGCCCTGCCCCTCGGATCGTCACATGAGGCCGCAGGTATAACGCATTATGCATGGTATATTCACCGGGCAAGAGATGCAGTAGGCCGCCCCCCATCCGGTGGAGGTATTCCATACCAGCCTGAAGCGCCTTGTCATCGTCCCCCCGAATATCGCCGTCATGCGGGCCGATGGTTATTTCGGGTTCATATCGGGTGGTCAGGGGCCGGTTCCGGGTAGCGTTATTATTCATAAAGCAGGGATCCTTTTCCAAAAAGATTAACCAAGGGATGTTTCTATCTATTTATCATTTATTTCATTTAACATGCTTGAGAAAATCAGGATAGATGACTATCTTATGTGTGCTTCGATTAATTAATATTGAAATAAATAAATGGCAAGCGTGTAAATAAGCTGGGATGTTTCTTTTCGTTACCCTGTTCAGGAATGAAGACTCTCCGCAGCAAGCTGCGGCGTATGCGCGTCGCTATGCTGATCAATCAGGAGTTATTATGCCGAACCATTACAAGGCTGCCGTCATCGGTCTGGGCCGGATGGGCAGCACATTCGATGATGAGATCAACCAGGGTGGGACGATTTTTCTACCATACTGTCATGCCCCGAGTTATCACGCTTCGCCCCAGGTTGAACTGGTGTCCGGGGCGGACCCGCATGATGAGCAACGGGCGATTTTCGGCGCGCGTTGGGGCATTGACGGCCACCGGCTTTATGCGGACTACCGGGAGATGCTTGAAGCCGAAAAACTCGATCTGGTGAGCGTATGCACGACCACTCGTATTCGATCACAGATCGTACAGGATATCGCCCAATCCGGCGTCAAGGCGATATGGGCGGAAAAACCGATAGCGCTTACCCTGGCCGAAGCGGATGATATGGTCAGGATATGCCGGGACAAAGGCGTTGCGCTTGCCATCAATTGCGCACGCCGATGGAATCCATTTTTCGCACAGGCCCGGCAGATGATAGATCAGGGAGAGCTTGGAGAAATTTTACAGGTCACAGGATATGGCCAGTGCGGCCTGTCGCACAACGGGAGTCATCTGATTGATATCGTACGCTATATGGCCGGCGGCAATGTATCCTGGGTATATGGAGAGATGGAATCCGATGAAGCAGCTGACGGTGAAAATGACCTGATGGGGAACGGCTATCTGGCCTTTGATAATGGGGTGCGCGCCTACATCAGAGGGATGCCCTGCGGGATAGCTAATTGGGAGATTGATGTGATCGGTACGGAGGGTCGCTTTCGATCCTTTGCCAACGGCCAGGATGTCGAACTGACAAAAACCCATCCCGGAGGAGTTCGGGGAAGAGGCATACCGGCGAGAATCCCATTCCCCTGGCCCGCGCGCTTTCCCGGTATGGGGTTGACCATCATCGATGATCTGATTTCGTCCGTTGAAAACGGTCATGATCCCAGATGTTCGGGTGATGATGGGAGGGAAGCCTTTGAAGTAGCCGTGGCGCTGCGTGAGTCACACCGTAGAGGAGGCGTAAAAGTCCACCTGCCAATAAAGGATCGCATTCTGGGAATCCAATCTCAGGAGATTCATCAGGATATAGTGCCCGCCCGTGTGCGAAGATTACAGCAATAAAGACACTTTCATCGGCTCGTATTTTGAAGGCAGAATTTACCGGATAGTCCCTTAAGGAGACATCATGAAACTGGGATTTGTGACGTACCAGATCGGCAAAGATTGGAATATACCCACCATGTTGGATATGTGTCATAAGACCGGATTTACAGGCGTCGAGCTTCGTACGACCCACGCCCACGGTGTGGAAACAAATCTGTCGCAGGCACAGCGGGAACAGGTTAAACAGCAGTTTGCGGATGGGCAGGTGGATATCGTCGGTCTTGGAACAGCCTTTGAGTACCATGCCGTCGATCCGGATGAGGTTCGCCGGAATATCAAAGGCACATTTGAATATGCCCGGCTGGCCGCTGATCTGGGCTGTACGGGCATAAAGGTACGGCCAAACGGCTTACAGACGGATCAGGGTGTTCCCAGAGAGAAGACACTTGAACAGATCGGTCTAGCTGTGCGGGAATGCGCGGAAGCGGCGGCCGGCCTCGGCGTTCAAATACGTGTAGAGGTTCACGGACGCGACACCCAGGACCCGAAGAATATGCGGACCATCATGGATCATGCGGATCATCCGAACGCATACGTGTGCTGGAACTCCAACTTTGGTGAAGTGGTCGACGGTTCGATTAAAGAAAATTTTGATTTGCTCAAGCATAAAATTGGACTGGTACACATCACGGAAATTTATAAGTCCGAATATCCTTGGCGCGATTTGTTTCGCATGCTGCATGATATCGGCTACGAGGGATATACGCTGGCAGAGATAGCGGATAGTCCGGAGCCGGAACGGTTCATGGGATATTATAAAGCACTTTGGGAGGCGTATCAATCCTGAAGGATCTGATATTGTCCAAACTTTAATAAACGTGAGAGTGAGCAAATAATGCCGACGGACATAAAAGATATGATTCCGGCTGAAGAGAGGTACAGGTCTAAGACTCCCAGGTCTCATGATGCTTTCAAACAGATGGGCTCGGTCATGCCCGGCGTCGCCAAAGGGGCCTATTATTATGCGCCGTATCCGATTACAATCGATCATGCAGATGGATGCTATCTATACGACATAGACGGCAATCAGTATGTAGATTTCGCCAACCATCACACCGCGCAGATTCTGGGTCATAATCATCCGGCTATCAATGAGGCCGTTACGCAACAGTTAAAAAAAGGGATCGCCGTCGCAGGGCCCATGGGCGTAGAGACGCAATTGGCATCGGAAATATGCCGACGGGTAGATTCCGTTGAATCCATCAGGTTCTGCAATTCAGGCACCGAGGCGACGTTGCATGCTGTTCGTCTTGCCCGCGAATATACGGGCAGGTATAAAATCGCTAAGTTTGAAGGCGGGTATCATGGCAGCCATGATTCCGTCGAAATCAGCGTGGCGCCCGACCTGCAGAAAGCCGGGCCTTCTGATAGGCCGAATGCCGTACCGACTGCTGGTGGCATGCCACCTAACGCCACGGAAAATATTGTTATTCTCCCCGATAATAACGAAGAGGTCGTAGAGCGGATCATCGCTGAACACAAGCAGGATCTGGCCTGTGTACTCCTTGATCCCAAAGCAGGTATCATGCCGCAACGCCCTGAATTTGTTCGGACTGTCCGAGAGATTACAGAAAAAAATGATATCCTGCTGATGCTCGATGAAATAGTCGGATTTCGTGCAGCGCGAGGCGGGATTCAGTCTCAGTATAATATCAGCCCGGACCTGACAACTTTTGGAAAGATTATAGGCGGAGGCTTTCCTATAGGGGCATTCGGTGGGAGAAAAGATCTGATGGCCCTTCTCGACCCTACCAATAAAGGCGCAAGACTCTTTCAGAGCGGCACCTTCAGCGCCCATCCGGTGGCCATGGCCGCCGGCATGGCTTTACTGGGCGAGCTGAATGAATCAGCATTCGAACATCTGGCCTTTTTGAGTGATCGTCTGACGGATGGGCTTAACCATATATTTATCCATTCGAGTACCCCTGTCCAGGTAGCATGCTCCGCATCTACATTCAGTTTCTATTTTACTGAGCATCCTGTCCGGACCTATCGCGATTCGGTGGCATCAGACCAGGTAAAGGTCCACCAGGTCTTCCTCGCCTTACTGGATCAAGGGTATTATCTGGGTAACGGTCTGGGCATGAATTGTCTATCTCTTCCTATGAATGAAACCCATATCGATGGATTGATTCAAGCCATCGAGAACGCTTTAGAGGTCTTTGTAGAATGATAATTAGGTATGGATCATACCCGCGAAAGCGGGTAACCTGTCGTACGGATGGCAGGTTACCTTTGGGAACACTTCGAGCGTGGGGGGACCAGACAGTTGTTCAATAGGATAATTGGTCGAATTGCTGATTGGTGCCCATTTCATGCACGGCATCTACCAGCGCGATGACATGATCTTCCGGCGTTCCGGGTAAGATACCGTGGCCGAGGTTAAATATATGGCCCGCTTTACCATCCGCTTTGTGCAGAATGGCTTCAGCACGTTTCCGGATAACTTCCGGTGAAGAAAATAAGATAATGGGATCAAGATTTCCCTGAACAGCCACATCATAATCCAACCGATGCCAGGCTTCAGCCAGGTCCACGCGCCAGTCCAGTCCGATCACATCCCCACCTGCTTCACGCATCAACTCAAGGAGCGCGCCGGTGCTGGTGCCAAAGTGGATGGTTGGGACCCCGGGAATGAGGTGGGAGAAAATATAGCCGGTATGCGGGAGTACAAACTCACGATAATCATCAGGGGAGAGGCATCCTACCCAACTGTCGAAAAGTTGAATGGCCTGTACTCCGGCTTCGATCTGTTCATTCAGATAACCGGTTATCGCGCGTGCGATCTTCTCCATAAAGGCATGCCATGCCCCCGGATCGCTGTACATAAACGATTTGACATATTGAAAATTTCTCGAACTTCGTCCTTCAATCGCATACGCAGCCAGGGTAAACGGCGCCCCTGAAAACCCGATAAGAGGGATGGTCGGCGGCAGGGCAGGACGAACCAGGCGAATCGCTTCATAGACATAATGTTGAGATTCAGGATGGACCTCTTCCAACTGATCCACAGCCCCACCAGACCGTATCGGATTGTGTATCACAGGTCCTGTCCCTTTTATATATTCCAGGCTAAATCCCATAGGCTGTAAAATAGGCAGGATATCTGCAAAAATAATAGCGGCATCCACACCCAGCCGTTCTACCGCCATCAAGGTGATTTCCGCCGTCAGCTCAGGGATTTTACACATATCAAGGAAATCCATGTCGCCTTTAAGATTCATATACGCCCGTTGATATCGACCGGCCTGTCTGAGCAACCAGACCGGCGTATAATCGGTCGATTCACGTCTGCAAGCCCTGAGGAACATCGACTCGGTATTGATATTATGCTGATCGGAAGCATGCGGCCATCGCATATCGATGCGTTGCCAGTATGCCGTATCCACCCCGGCATCTACCGCTGTTCGTTTCTTGGTAACGAGTTCATGGGCAAGGCGAGCCATCCCGAAGACAAAACCTGATGCTTCGGGCTGATCCGCCTCGAAGTCCGCCGTCAGATGATATTCGCGTAATACATCGGAACAGGATGAATTGATTGAGCCGATGGCTATTTGCCGCAGGGCGTCGCGGAGTGGGGCCGTCAAGTCCTGACCGGCTGCTCTGTCCAGGAGAGCTCGAACTTGATCCGCCTCAGTAAACAGGAGAAGGTCAATATCACCGGAGCATATGATCTGTATCAAGGTGTCCAGCGTGTCCGGAGCATCTGCTGAAGCTGTCATGGTCCGGCCGTGATACGTCTGTATATCATCTTGTAACGACGAATCCATGGTCGCAACAAACAATCCGTTGAAATCTCTAAGCATTCCGTTTTCCTTATTCTTAAAAGTTGCCTACATCATACGTTATAATATAAAAAGGAGCAATAGAATTCAGAAGGTGGAATTGACAATCTTCATTGACAGGGTTCAGTATCGAGACTACATTGCCGCACGATTTGACAAGCAAATAGCAAATAAATACATACCCGACTATTTGCCTTATGCCTGTTTGCCTTATGCCTGTTTCCACAAGGAGTTTGGTTATGTCACGAGCCTATCGCGTCGGCATTGTCGGTTGTGGTGGTATGGGCCGTTCCCATGCCCGTACATGGACATCGAAGGAAAAGACGGATGTCGTCGCAGTCATGGATGTCAACGAGGAAAGCGCCCGACAATTAGGTGAGGAATTTAGCGCCGATGTGTATACAGACTACCACGCCATGTTTCAAGAGGCCGCCCTCGATATCGTGAGTGTTACCACCTGGCAGAATGTACGGGCGGAGGTGACCGTGGCCGCCGCAGGCGCAGGGATCAAAGGGATTCTGGGAGAAAAGCCGATGGCGGCCAGCCTGGGAGAATCCGATCTTATGCTGGAAGCATGTGATCGTCACGGCGTTAACCTGGCCATCGGCCATCAACGCCGGTTTTCACCACAAAATGTGGAAGCCCGAAGACTCATAATGGCGGGCGCAATCGGAACGCCTACCGCTATGCTGCGACGTGATGCGCATGGCTTGTTGAATCGGGGTACGCATGAACTCGACGAGATGCATTTTGTCCTTGGTGATCCGAAGCCGCTGTGGGTGATCGGTCAGGTAACGCGTAAAACAGATCGCTGGGAGCGACGGGTGCGGTGTGAAGATAAATGCGCCGCGATCATCTGTTTTGAAGGTGGTATACGAGGCACCTACGAAAGTGACCTGCCTGAACCCGGTTTCCAGGGTGATGTCATTTATGGTACCGATGGTATCTTAAAGAGAGGACCGGAAGGCACGTTATTACTTTTAAATGCGCAGGCTTCCGGTTGGACCACCATTACCCCACCTGCAGTTGAACAGGACCAGTATGATGAATTTATCGACTGGATGGATGGGACGATAGATACCCACCGTAACAACGGGAAACAAGCCCGATTGATTATGGAACTGATGATGGCGATTTATGAATCTGCCCGCATCCGTGATGTGGTTGAACTGCCGATGACCACAGGCGAAAACCCCCTCGATCTGCTGGTGGAAGACGGCTCGTTACCGGTAGAGGTTCCTGGTCGGTATGATATCAGGGCACCCTTCCCGGAACAACAGACCTGATCTATGTTATACCTGGTAGCAACCCCTATAGGCCACCTTGAAGATATCACCATACGGGCGCTCAATGTCCTGCGCCAGGTAGATATAATTGCCAGTGAGGATACGAGGAAGACAGGCCGTTTACTCAAGCATTTTGATATCAATGCCCGCCAGATATCGTATCATGAGCACAACGAGCGGCGGGTAACCACCAGACTTTTATCGTTGCTGACGGAAGGTCGTACAGTAGCCCTGGTTTCGAATGCGGGTACCCCCGGCATTGCCGATCCGGGGTATCGACTCATTCAGGCGGCTATCCAGGCAGATATTCAGGTCACCATGGCCCCGGGACCGTGTGGGCTTATTATGGCGCTGGTGGTGTCCGGTTTGCCATTGCATCGATTTACCTTTGGTGGTTTTCCGCCCAGAAAACCGGGGGCAAGACGTCGATTTCTTGAGGGGGACAGCGCCACGCCGCACACGCTCATTTATTATGAAAGTCCACATAGAATTCAGGCGCTGATCACCGCCGCCCTGGACGTTTTCGGCGATCGCCCAGCCGCTCTGGCCAATGACCTGACCAAAATGTACGAGCAGGTCGGCCGTGCCCCCTTATCGGTCCTGTTAGAACAACTAATAACCAAACGCCCCCGAGGCGAGTATATCCTGGTCATCGAAGGAAATATGGAAGTGGGTTAGGTGAAAAAAACAATGTCCCCTCTTGCTCTGAATCATGGGGTTATCACCCCACCTGTCTTCCTGCCGGATGCCACACGGGGCGTAGTCCGCTCTCTGGATATGGCAGATCTTGAACAGTGCGGCGTCCAGGGTTTGGTGATGAACGTGTTTCACCTGATGCAAAAACCAGGGACCTCTACCGTTCAAGCACTGGGCGGATTGCATGCCATGACCGGATGGAGCGGGCCGATCATCACCGATTCAGGCGGTTTTCAAGCCTATTCTTTAATTCATCAGCAACCTAAACATGGTTCGATTACCGACAAAGGGCTGAGTATTAAGTCCGAACATACAGGCCGGCGCTTTTTACTCACGCCGGAGAAAAGTATCCAGCTTCAGATGACCTATGGTGCCGATATCGTCATGTGTCTTGATGAATGCACCCATGTTGATGCGCCGCCCGAAGATCAGATTAAGGCCGTAGATCGAACCATCAGATGGGCTGCGCGCTGCAAAATAGAATTTGAGCACCAGATTGACCAGCGCGGCTGGAACCCTGACCGTCAACCGCTCCTTTTCGGGGTCATTCAAGGCGGTGGAGAGATTGAGCTTCGAAAGAGATGCGCGGAGGCCTTGCTGGAGATTGGTTTTGACGGCTTCGGATACGGTGGCTGGCCGCTGGACGGCAAAGGCGCATTGCTCAAGGATATGCTCGCAGCCACACGAGATTATATTCCTTCAACATATCCAATGCACGCGCTGGGCGTCGGCCACCCACAGTCTATTGCGGCTTGTGTTAACATGGGATATACGCTGTTTGATAGCGCCCTGCCCACACGAGATGCCCGTCGAGGACGGTTATACACGTTTAACAGGGCGCCCGAAACCATATCATACCGGTCTGAAACGAATTGGTTACATATGTTGTATATTGAGGATCGGAAACATATCAAACAGAACAGGCCGATATCTCCCTATTGCGATTGTTACACCTGTACCCACTATTCTATCGGTTATCTACACCATCTGTTTGCCTGCCGAGAGATGGTTTCCGCCCGATTGGCAACGTTGCATAATCTCTGGTTTATGAATACATTAATGAAAAAACTACGCGTATGACCCCCTCCGATTTTACCCACCGGTAACCAATCATGATGAACCCTACGCCCGAAGATATTGTCACAAAAATTCATGGGAGTGCAAAATATCGAACCGTATGGCCGTCCCTGATTCGGCGAATTGCCGAACAAGAGCTGGCAAAGCAGGGGAATATGAAAAGCACCGTGAAAGCCGTAAAAAAAACCCTGCATCAGGTCGCCGGCGCTTTTTTTGAAAGAAAAATGTCCTTTGGGCGATGGGCAGAGGAATTGCAGCAATGTGAGGGTTTAGTTGCGCTTAAAGCACATTGTAAAATACTCATGCAGCGCCACGCTTCAACGAGAGAGAGAATGGGATGTTTTCAGGAGATGTATCGAGAGATATTCACACATACCGGACCGGTAACATCCATTCTGGATCTGGGGTGTGGCCTGAATCCTTTATCCTTACTCTGGATGCCGGTGGAGAAAGACATCCGATATGAGGCTTTCGATATCTATATCGACCAGATTGATTTTCTAAACTCTTTTTTTCAAATAGCCGGGTGTGATGGAGAAGCTTATCTTTGTGATATCTCCGACAAACTACCCCAGGTCGAAGCAGATGTAGGGCTGATATTAAAAGTATTACCCCTCCTGGATCATTTACCCGACTGTGATGCTTTATATGTATTACAGCAGCTTCGTGTTCGATGGCTTGTCGTGTCCTATCCGGTGGCAAGTCTTGGTGGGCACAAAAAAGGCATGACCTCAAATTATGCCGCCCGATTCGAAGACATGGTGCAGCATGAATCATGGAGCCTGCACCAGATAATATATCCCTCTGAACTGGTTTACATCATCGATAAACGATAAGAGGAAACGGTGAAGCACACTGAGGTTAAGCAGTCTTTTGCGTAACACCAGAGTGTTTCGATTAACCCTATGCGGATTTCCCTTTCCCCTCCAATCTCCTCAGCGCTTCTTCATAATCACCTGGCGTGTTGACGTTGAAGAACATATCGGTATTGTAGTGATCCGTATCTGAAGCCGTAATCCGTTTGACGCGCACCTGATCGTAGAACCCGATCATTTTATACCGTTTGGCTTGGATACGTTCTTCTATAGCGGGAATACAGGTGGTTCGATAAACGGCACACAACGGTTCCTCCCGTTGACCATTCATAGGTACGACTACATCATATGAGGTTGTTGTCTGTATCATATAGGCCATGAAATTCGGATGTACAAACGGCATATCACACGCTATACATAGGCATAGCGGCGTTTCGATTGATTTCAAGGCCGTATATATACCACCAAGAGGACCACAATCCGGTATCAGGTCCTTACCTGTTGGAAGATTTAAAAAGGGATACGCTTCAGGCGTATTGGTCACAAGAAAGAGGGACTGGGTTACCTGACCAAGTGACCGCACGAGGCGTTCTATTAATCGTTCCCCTTTGAACATGCTCAAGGCTTTGTTCGTTCCGAATCGGCTGCTGCGACCACCGGCCAGAATGACGCCGGTAATGGCTTCTCTTTTCTGCATTGGTCATCCTATAAATACCACGGTAAACGATGCTTCTCACTTGACAGATAGACCGTCATGGTGTATATTTCATCACAAGAAAGACAGGATGAATAAATTGGAAAATCATCCTCATCACGTAAAGATTTCACCTCCTTCCAATTGCTGCGCCCGTCAGTAATTTAAAGAGTTATTCACCATGTGGTTTTGGAGCCATAAACTCAAGACTCTCCTCGCAAAAAAAGAGTATGAGACCATTATTGAGATGTGTTTCGAACGGTTGCAGCGTCATCAACCCGAATACTGGACGTTCCGCGCCCTCGGCCTCAGTCTCATGTATATGGGCAGAACCAGTGAATCATTCGAATGGTTGAGTAAATGCGTCCGCCAATATCCACGTAAGGTCGTCGTCCAATACGATATCGGTCTGATATATATGAAGCAGGAATGCTACAGCCAGGCCCGCGACCATATGCTGGTGGCTTTGGAAGGCGGATACCGTACAGATGTGCTTTTCCTGGATCTGGGACGTGTCTATTATTATACCGGTGAATTCGAGAAAGCCACCAATTGTTTTCGGGAAGTCATCAGGCGCACACCGAAGCACCCGGATGCCTATAATTTGTTAGGCGCCGTCTATAAGCGGCGAGCGTTGTATGATGAAGCGATAGTGACCTATAAACAGGCGATTCGGTGGGGTGGAGAAACCCCCGATAAACACACCCATCTGGCCGAGATCTATTTCCGTCAGGAGAAATGGGACCTGGCGGTTAAAGCATATCATCATGTGCTTGAACTCGATAGCTCCAATTTCTCCGCCCATTATCAGTTGGGGTCGATATATGAGGTCCTTGGTAAGAATTCACATGCCATAGATGAACTGCTCAAAGCGCATCAGCTCGACAATGATGATGAACGGACCCGGCAGAAACTGGAACGGCTCCTGATCAGTTAAACAGTCTTTCTCCTGTCTTATCTCTTCCAGGTAAACGACACCTCCTCAAAAATCAACATCGATCGGCACGGGCATGAAGGTCAGGACAAGGACGATAACGGCCAGGAGGCCCAATACCTTACTATGTGTCGGCAGAGGGGCGTGATCATCGATCGGCACTGGATGTTTGAACCCGCCGAAACGGCGCATCATAATAATAAGTATAACACCAAAAAACCACCATCCGGGAGAAAATAGCCCGAGAACCGCCAGGGCAAGAAAACTACCCAGCATCAGCTGTTTCTGGAGACGACGCGCTGATTCGTTGCTGCCAGTGAATGCATATAAAATATGCCCCCCATCAAGTTGGCCTACCGGTAACAAATTGATCATGGTAACCAGGCATCCAAACCAGGCGGCCACACCGACGGAGCCAAGATAGATGGTATGGTTTTCCGGTAACGGACCGTGGACGAGATAGCTTAAAAATTGAAAGATAAGAGGCTCGCCGAGATATAAACCGCCAGGACCATCAGGAATCAGATCTACACGCGATATGGTCAGGCTATACGCCATGATAGGAATGGCGACCAGAAACCCGGCAATAGGTCCCGCGGCCCCGATATCCATCAGAGCTTGCCGATTGGGATAGGGCGACCGGGAGACGATAACCGCTCCGAAAGTACCCGGATTGAATCCCAGTATGAACAAAGGGGATGGAAGAAAATAGGGCAGGGATGTTTGGACATTGTACCAACGGCCGTAAAGATAGTGTCCCATCTCGTGAGCCATTAAAATACTCAGCATGGACAGTGAAAACGGCACCCCTTTAAGAATGATGGAGGGATATGAGAACATAAGATAGACGACGTTAATCCTTGGATATTCCATAATCGCACCGGATATAAGTGTGGTCAGCACGGTGCAGACAAAGAAAATCAATGGTTTTTTCCAATAGATCGTGTGAGGTCCCGGGGTTGAACCATTTGAAGAGGTGATCGCAGGTCTTTCAGAAGGAAAAGGAACCTGGTCACGGTCATGCGTATCATCCATAACAAATATCCTATAACTTTACCATCGTATGCCTATAGCAAATCGATGCGTGTTGCCGAGCCCCGCACTAAACGGAACAAAGGCATAGTCGATGCGATAGGGGTGAAATTGAGCACGGAAACCGGTAGTAAAACCGGATTGATCCTGTC
>CAJXCW010000022.1 GCA_913051705.1 uncultured bacterium | reverse complement strand
CCGAGATCTACACTCTTTCCCTACACGACGCTCTTCCGATCTATATATCGTCACGGTCACCCAGGATGCGGTAGATTTTTTCTCTGCCGGTGATACGCCAGCACCTTGGGAACTGAATATGTGGTATCACACCCTTAACAGCGGGTTCAGGGTACGCCTGAGCGGAGAGACCGATTTCCCCTGCATCTTCGACGAACGGGTGGGACTGGCACGCAGTTATGCCCGCGTGGAGGGGGCACTCGACTACGACACCTATGTGGAAACGATCCGTGAGGGACGCAGCTACGTCTCCGACGGACGGTCCCATATCATCGACTTCACCATTAACGGCCTGGAACTGGGCACGCAAGGCAGCGAGGTGTCCCTGGAGAAGGCGCAGACAATACGGATTACGGCCAGGGTGGCCGCCTATCTTCCACCGGAGCAGGATGAAACCGGCGCCCTCATCGCGTCAAGAAAGGTGTATGAGCAGCCCTACTGGCATATTGAACGCGCCCGCGTCGGCGCCACCCGCAAGGTTCCGGTGGCGCTTATCGTCAACGGATTCCCTGTGGAAACACGGGAAATAACGGCCGACGGCGGGGGGAACGGGTTGACGTTCACCTATCCTGTTCAGAAATCGAGCTGGGTGGCACTCCGGATAATGTCCACCGTCCATACGAATCCGATCTTCGTACTTGTGGATGGTAAGCCTGTACGGGCTTCAAAACGCAGTGCCGAGTGGTGCCGGCAAGCGGTGGATCAATGCTGGACCATGAAGTCTCCTCAAATCCGTGAGGAGGAACGGAACGACGCTGAAGCCGCATATAACAGGGCACGCGAAGTATACGACCGTATTATCCAGGAGGCAACGAACAACTGATTTCGAAAATAATACCTTAAGATGCCGTAATGATGGCCATAGCCTTGGCGGACAAATTGCGGTCCGGTGTGAATCACCTTTGGGATACCATGCTCAATGGCAGCTTTCATGCATTCCAAGTCGGCCATGACAAGATATCATATTAAGAGCATGTTCTCTGAAAGAAGTCAGCCATGCTGCCATCTGCGAATCGGGATTTGTGGTGCTTTAGGAAGCATCATTTATTTTCTTCATATACATTTTTTGTATGATCCAGTGACATTCCTGCTTGATGTTATATATGATTATCATTATTGTTAAATTAACTTCAAGTAGTATAGGAATCTATGTCGAAATTAATAATAATCCCAAAGAGGATGTCAGGTCAGGAAGGATTTTCTGCATGTCAGAGATTCGGATCGCCATAATCGGCGCCGGTGGAATGGGCAATCATCATGCAAGGGAATTAATGCAGCGAAACGATGTACGTGTCGTCGCTATGTGTGATACGAGTGAAAATGCCATGGACCGGCTCTCTGAGACGCTGGGTGCTTCTACAAATGAGGCCAATCGATTTAGTAATATAGAATCATTGCTGAATACAGAGGAACTGGACGGGGTGGTTATCGCTACCCCACACACAGAACATGCCTTCCAGGTGCGGGCCTGTCTTACAAATGGCCTGCATGTCCTGGTAGAAAAGCCTATGGCAACCACCGCAGCGGATGCGCGGGACTTTATCAAATATGCGGAAGAGGCGGAAAAGATACTTGCAGTCGCCTATCAACGTCATGGAGAAGGAAAATTTATCAAGGCCCGCGAATTGTTACACTCAGGTATCATCGGAGATGTGCGGCTTGTTCATGTGATTATAGCGCAGGATTGCCTGAGCGTGTTTCAACCAGGCGCCTCCTGGCGTGCTGATCCGGCTTTATCCGGTGGCGGCCATTTCATGGATACAGGCAGTCATATCAACGATATCCTGTTATGGACCACCGGCCTGGAACCAAAATGTGTTTATGCAAGTATTAATAAGGAAGGCACGCTGGTTGATGTCAATACGTCTATCTCCGTAGAATTTACAACGGGGGCGGTGGGCTCCCTGTCATATACCTCTATGTCTCCCGAATGGCGTGAAGAGTTCACCTATTACGGTTCAGAGGGTATGATGCGCTTCGGGGCTGCTGAGCCGCTCTATGTTCATCGCAAGGGCGACGATATCATTTTGCCAGGGGCTCCGGGGAGAGGTAGGCCACCTGCACAGAATTTCATAGACGCTATTCTTGGACTGGCAGAGGTCCAGGCGCCCCCGATATGTGGCTTGCGGGTGGCACAACTTACTGAAGCGACATATAAATCGGCCCAAAGCGGTTTACCCGAAGAAGTAGGGTAATTTAAGACAAGGTTCAATGGTTGATCTGATTGTCATCGAATAATCATGTTACGATCCCACTTATTATTGTTATCATTTCTTGCAATCGGCCTCATTGGAGACGCAGCGGAGCTATATGCCCAGGATGCAGGAAGAGATCAAAAGATATATTATATTATTTCAGAAGAACGCTTAATGGGCTTCATGGATCGAAGTGGTAAGGTGATTATTCCGCCCAGATACCGTGATGTTCGTGATTTTTCAGAGGATCTTGCTGCCGTCCAGGTCAGACGCAATCATTGGGGATTTATTAATCCAGCAGGAGAATTAGTCATCGCTACGGATTTTAAAGATGCCCAGGATTTCAGCGAAGGGATGGCTGGGTAGCCAACGGCGGAAAATCAGGATATATCGATTCAGATGGGAATCTCGTGGTGAAAATGGATTATGAATTTGAAACGCCCGAAGTGTGTGGCAATTTTATCGAGGGCCGCGCTTTTGTAATAAAGAAATCTTTATTTGGTTCAATAGATTAGGAATGGCAAATGGGTGGTCAAAAATAAATATCATGTGGTGGCGTCTTACCAGGATGGTATCGCCCGTGTTGAACTTGGTTTGCGACGTGAAAAAAATAGGATATGTCGGTCTGGATGGAAAGTTATTTAGAAAACTGAAATAGAAATGGATAGGATATGACAGATCGAAATGTAGATGTTTGTTCCATATTTATACATGGTAAATGGGTAACCGCCGAAACCGAGAGAACAGAGGCAGTGTATAACCCATCGGACGGAAACATCATCGCAAGGACCCCGATGTGCGGTAGCCAGGAAGTGGATATGGCCGTTCGTTCCGCCCAGGCTGCCCTGCCGGATTGGTCCGAGACACCGGTCGTGGAACGGGCGCGCCTGATGTTTCGTTATGTTCACCTGCTCGAAAAACATTTTGAAGAACTATCTCAACTCGTCACCAGGGAACATGGAAAAACCCTGGAAGAATCACGCGGTTCCGTACGCCGGGGGATTGAAGTAGTCGAGTTCGCCTGCGGAGCGCCCAGCATGCTCATGGGCGACTCCATGGAACAAATCGCATCGGGGATCGATTGCGATACCATTCGACAACCGGTCGGCGTTTGTGCCGGTATTACCCCATTTAACTTCCCGGCTATGGTGCCCATGTGGATGTATCCCATAGCACTTGTGTGCGGAAACACATTCATATTCAAACCTTCTGAAAAAGTGCCTTTAACCGCAATACGTTTGATCGAATTATTGGCTGAAGCCGGATTGCCGGAGGGGGTTTTGAACCTGGTCCATGGTGGTGTGGATGTCGTAAATGGCCTGTGTACTCACCCTGGTATCGATGCGGTGTCTTTCGTCGGCTCGTCTCCTGTGGCGCATCATGTTTACCAGACTGCTACCGCCCATGGTAAACGGGTACAGGCAGCAGGGGGCGCTAAAAATTACATGGTTATCTTGCCGGATGCCGATCCGGAATTTACCGTAGACGCAATCATCCAATCAGCATACGGATGCGCCGGTGAACGCTGTATGGCGGGAAGTATCGCCGTCGTAGTAGAAAAAGCCGCGAACCGTGTGCTCCCCGATTTGAAAGAGGCGCTGGATGAAATGAAAGTGGGGCCTACAGATCGGGATCCCTCCGTAGATCTGGGGCCGGTTGTGTCACAACAACACCTTGACAAAGTCCAATCGTATATCGAATCCGGTATAGCCGCCGGTGCAGAATTATATAGAGACGGTCGTCATGTACATGTGCCTGAAACTCCCCATGGTTTTTACATGGGCCCTACGATATTTGATCAAACCCATTCTGGCATGCAGATCATACAGGAAGAAATCTTCGGCCCGGTACTGTCCGTGATACGGACCGACGACCTTGCTGCTGCCATTGAGACCTGTAATGGGAGTGGATTCGGCAATGCGGCGGTATTATTTACCAATGATGGTAAGGCGGCAAGAACATTTAAACATCAGGTCAGCGCTGGTATGATCGGCATCAATGTCGGAGTACCTGCGCCGATGGCATTTTTCCCATTTTCGGGATGGAACGGCTCATTTTTTGGTGATCTCCATGTCCAGGGTAAAGAAGGGTTTTATTTTTATACCCGACAAAAGGTGACGATAAGTCGCTGGGCGTAGTATTCCAATTAGCGATTGTCTCAGAGAGGGTACCACTTCATGTCAAAACCGGAAGTCTACATACTGAAGAGAAATATAACGGGGATCTTAGAAGATCGAGATTTTGAAGAGTCAGCTCGCGAAATCATGCAGGTTATTCATGTCCAGTCTGATGGTCGGGATGTGATGATGAAACCCAACGTGACAGCCGGGGCGCCCCGGAACAGCGGTATCGTGACACACCCCTCATTCGTTGGTGGCTTGGTGGATTATTTTGTCAAAGATTGCGGTCATTCTCCCTCAGATGTTTACGTTGGGGAAGCAACCAGCCGAAACACGTCTCCTGCACAACGGGATCTTAACTGGGCACGAAGTGGTTACACGGAAATGGCCAGGGAAAAGAGGGTTCCCCTGATCGAACTGGCTGATTATGGTAATGCTCGGATCACACCCGGCAATACCGTTCAATTACATAATATCGGTATATCCAGGTGGGCGGCTGATGATCACATTTTTTATATTAATGTACCCAAATTAAAAACACATAATTTAGGCGTCGTCACGCTCTGTGGTAAAAATCAACAGGGGATTATGATCCCTGTGGTGGAACGGCACCTCTGTTCAGACGCCTGGAATGCAACATTCGGAAGAGATACAAAAAGGCAAGGACGGGAATGGATGGGGGTAGAAGATCACGAAGCCTGGCAGCGGACCATCGCCCATATGCATTGGGATGTCTATCTGGCATGCCAACCTGATTTTAATATTGTTGAGGGGATCATGGGTCGTGATGGGAATGCCTTTTACCTCGGTCGTAATTTCGCCACTGGCCTTGTGATCGCCGGCTACCATATGCCGAGTGTGGACGTGGTGGCTTCTTACCTGATGGGCTTTACAATTGACAATCTGGTCTACTTGCAGGTGGGTGTAGAACGCGGGATATGTCCGGAGCATATTGAAGATATAGATATATTTTCCATGATGGATGGGGATAAAAAGAAAATCGATTCCCTCTCACCATACCGTGCTGACCCTACATTTGAAGTGTATCGAGACATCCCTGCCGATTATCCAAAAAAGTCCCTCTTTGATGAATACGACCCCAACGCCGAAACCTTTCAGATTTCTGCGTGAGGAGGTTTATCTATTGCCTACATACGAAATGGAAACCCCACTTTATTTATCCTTATTAAACGCCCAGTCTCGAGTATTTCCCCGTGGATTTTTACCGCCTGGAGATCCGCTGATCCGATTGCCTCATCCATTTGAAACCTGGGAGCAGACCGCCGATGTGCTTTCCAAATTGGCGTTGTCCAGGTATATCCGGCCGGCCCTTGAAGCCCTGCCTTCATTTCAAGTTCAAGCGCTCCAGACATTAGAAGAATTTGAACGGGCTATGAGCATGCTGTCGTTCATGGCCAATATGTATGTGTTTGCCCCGGACCATCCTGTGGCGTCAGCCATCCCTGCCAATTTAGCCAGAGCATGGTATCAGGTCGCTCATAGGCTCGACCGTCTGCCTATGATGACCTATGCCTCTCAGGTTATGTACAATTGGAAAAGGATACATACCGATGATCCGATCGAAGTGGGTAATCTGACCATGATATCGAATTTCCTGGGTGGGATGGATGAGGAGTGGTTTGTTACCGTTCACATACACATTGAAGCGGTTGCCGGTCGGGCGCTACGTGTTATCATGCCTGCACAGAAGGCGATTGTAGAAGGCAATATCGATCAGATTGTTCATTCCCTTAAAGATCTATCACAAACCCTTCGAGAGATGCACGGTATCCTTCTTCGCATGCCGGAAAGATGTAACCCTGAAACCTACTATCATCGCATCCGTCCATACATGTTCGGCTGGAAGAATAATCCTGAACTCCCTGAGGGAATGATCTATGAGGGCGTCGAGGCCTATGACGGAAACCCCCAGCACTTTCGCGGGGAAACCGGTGCGCAAAGCAGTGTAATTTATGCTTTTGATGGCTTTCTCGGTATTGTGCATGATTATGATGAAATGCGGGCTTATTTGTATGAAATGCGAGATTATATGCCTGTACAGGATCGACGATTTATTGAGGCCGTAGAACAAGGTCCTTCATTACGAACATTTATCAGGGATCATCAGCAGGAAGGGGCGTTACTTAAAAAGGCATATAATGAGAGTATCGAGGCCCTGTATGAGTTTAGAAAACTTCATATCGAATATGCGACGTTATACATTGTAAAACCAGCCCATCATGAGCAAAAAGGGTCCGTAGGAACAGGTGGCACCCCATTTACTGTATATCTAAAAAAGCATATTGATGAAACATTAAGCCACAGATTCAAATAACCCGGTGACTATCATAACGCTATTATAACGAAGCGATATTACATGAGTCGAATCATTAAATTATATGGCCCGAGGGATATTCGATATGAGTCATATAACCCGCCCGCCCTGGGATCCCACGATGTCCTTGTACGGAGCTTGATCGGAGCGATCAGCAGCGGTACGGAGTCTGCCTGGTATTTTGGAACAGATCCACAGATGGACCCTGGTTTCCAGCCGGTCCGTTTCGAACATGCTGGATTTCCTCGTATGTTGGGGTACGAGAAAGTGGCAAAAATCATCGCCATGGGGGCGTCTGTCCAGGGCCTTCATGCCGGTCAGCGAGTCATCGCAAGGTTCGGACATGGAGAAGAATATGTCGTCCCGGCATCAAAAGCAACCCCCGTACCGGACGATATAACGAATGAACAGGCCATTCTATCTGTTTTAATGTGTGTCACCACACATGGGATTCGCCGATCCAGGCTTTCTCTGGGGGAAGATGTGATGATCACCGGCGCGGGACCACTCGGTTTGTTAACCGTGATCGCCGCCAGGCAGGCAGGCGCCAGCCGGATTATCGTGAGTGATTTATATGAGAAAAAATTGAATATAGCTCGTCAATTTGGTGCGGATGAAACCTATAATCCAGATGACGGTCCCGTTGCAGAAAGAATAATGGACGCCCATGGTCCTGGATGTATTGATGTGGCTTTCGAGTGTACCTCGTCCTACAAGGCCCTTACCGATGCCACCATGGTGCTCCGCCGTAATGGGCGGGTCTGCGTTATTTCACAGTTGAAAGGGGCCTATCCCGAATATCCGGTGTTCGGTATGGATTTTCATCTGGGGGAACTGGAAATGATATCCTCTGATGGCGGATGGGATGCCACCAAACATGCCAGATGGTATTTCAACGCCATAAGAAGAGGTGTGATTAAACAGATCGAATCGATGATTACCCACCGGATTCATTTTGATGAGGTCGAAAAAGGATTCGACCTGCTTGAACATCATCCGGATGATGTGGTAAAGATTATCGTGGATTACTGATGTAATACGTATTTCAAAGGTGCCACACCTTAAACCAACCGTTATTGAAGGCTCACCGACGTAAGCTACGGGGCCGCCGTTTGCGTGAAACACCGCAAACCATGCGCATCGATATGCGGTTCATTGATCCAGGTATTGTAATTGATGTAATCTACGATAGATGCCGTCCTGCAACATCAGATCATCATGTGTTCCTTTTTCCCTGAGTTTCCCCTTGTGCAACACGATGATAATATCTGCGTTACGAATCGTGGAAAGCCGATGAGCGATAACAATGGACGTTCTTGAGGTCATTAATCTTTCTACGGCATCCTGAATCCATAATTCAGTCTCCGTATCCACATTGGCTGTCGCTTCATCAAGAACGAGTATGTCCGGTTCGGCCGCCAGGGCTCTTGCAAAAGCGAGGAGTTGTCTCTGGCCTGAAGAAAGGGTGCTGCCCCTCTCGGTGAGTTGATGGGTATATCCTTCCTCCAGACGGTCAATAAAACGATCTGCATTGACATCATGCGCCGCCTGCCTGATACGGTCTTCCGACAGGGAATTATCGCCAAATCGGATATTTTCTTCAATGGTACCTGAAAAGAGAAAGACATCTTGTTGAACCACCCCTATCCTCTTCCTGAGGGATTCTATATTCCATTCATGTATATCCACATTGTCTATCAGGATTTGCCCTTTTTGAATCAGGTAAAATCCCGCAAGCAGACTGATAATGGTCGTTTTTCCTGATCCTGTCGCACCAACAATCGCCACACTCTGGCCGGGCTCAATAGTAAATGAGACATCTTTGAGTACCCAATCTTCCTCATTATATGCAAACCATACCTGCCGGAATTCGATACGTCCCTCGATTTTATCTTTCAATAAATCGCCGCCGACCGGCTCCGGCTCGGTATCGAGCAATTCAAAAATGCGCTCTGCTGAGGCCATTGAGGATTGGAGAATGCCATATCGTTCGGCGATATCCATAATCGGCCAGAAGAACCGGGGGATATATTGCAACATGGCAATCAGGATGCCCCAGTCCATTTGAGACCGGATGACATCGCTGCTGCCATACCAGATGACCAGTGCGGTGATGGCTGAACCGATGAATTCGGTGATGGGAAAAAAAAGGGAGTAATAAAAAGTCGCTTCTAAATTGGCATGGAGATAGTCCGTATTCACCTCATCAAATTTCTTTCTATTCCGATGTTCTTTGTTGAAAAGCTGGACAACAGCCATACCGGATATGTTTTCTTGAAGAAATGTATTCAGTCTGGCCAGATGTCTGCGTGCCAGGCGAAAAGCGCGTAGCAATCTACTCTGAAACCAGAAGGTAACGTAAAATATTACAGGAAGAGTTAAACAGGTAATAGTGGCTAATTCCGTATTCATGTAAAACATATAGCCGATGATCGCGGCCACGGTAAATAAATCACTGAAGGTAGCCACAAAACCCTCGGTAAACAACTCATTCAGCGCATCGACATCATTCGTATTTCGGGTCATCATGCGCCCAATCGGCATCCGGTCGAAAAACTTAATAGGCAATCTCTGGGTATGGGCGAATATAGCCGCTCGAATGTCATACATCGACCATTGGCCGGCCATTTTGGTGATAAAGCGTTCAAAATAATTGGTAATAAATTGCAGGATGAGAAACAGAAAGAAGAGAAAGATGATATCGTTCAATCCATCCAGGTTGCCAATGAGGATATAATCGTCAATTGCGATCTTGGTGAGATAGGGCGTGGCCTGTCGAAAGAAAGCAGTTCCGAGAATAAGAATAAACGCAAGTGAGACCCACCAGAGATATGGCTTCAGATACCCGATGAGACGCCAGAGTAATTTAGCGTTTAACGGTTTTTCGGTTATTTCTTCATCCTGGTCGGATACTTGGGACATAGGCGTTACATCTCCCCTAATTCATCTCTCATCTGTTGCTGTTGATACATTTCCGTATAGATACCGTTGAGATGAATCAATGTATCATGCGTACCCTGCTCAACAATACGACCCTCGTCGAGCACGATAATGTGATCAGCATCTTTTACCGTGGATATTCTATGGGCAATGATGATGGTTGTCCGGTCAGCCATTAACTTCCGCAGTCCGTCTAATATTTCATCTTCCGTGTGGGTATCCACACTCGCCATCGCATCATCTAAAATGAGTATCTTCGGGTTACGAATAACAGCTCTGGCCAGCGCCGCACGCTGTTTTTGCCCGCCGGAAAGGGTAACCCCACGTTCGCCCATCATGGTATCAAAGCCATCTGGGAAATCCGACAGGTCTTTGGATAATTGTGATATCTCCGACGCAGTAGACACCTCAGTCGGCGTTGCATTTTCAATCCCCATAGCGACATTTTCGAATATCGTATCAGAAAATAAAAAGGTGTCCTGCGGGACAAAACCAATGGCGGCCCTAAGGGTAGACAGATCAATGGTTCGTATTGGTATCCCGTCGATCAGCAGATCTCCCTTTGCGGGTTCGATCATACGGGGGATGAGGTTGGCAAGTGTGGTCTTCCCCGCCCCGACCCGCCCGACCACGGCCAGGGTGCTCCCTGCCGGTATGACCAGGTTGATATCATTTAAAATAGGCGTTTTATCATAATCGAAATGTAAATGACGAAATTCGATATGTCCTTTTATATCGACATCCTTTTTAGCTTCCGGTATGTTTGTGATCTCCGGTTTGGTTTCAAGTACGGCATTGATCCGTTTCATCGATGCCACGCCTCGCTGGTACCGGTCTATCATCCATCCGAGAGTGATCATTGGAAAAACCAATCGGGTGAGGTAGGCGTTAAAAGCTACGAATTCTCCCAGCGTCATTTCATCTCTTATAATTTCGCCACCGCCGATCCACAGTACGATTAATAAGGAAGCGCCACTGATGAGAAACATAAAGGGATAAAACAGACTCTGCACATTAATCAGGACTTTATTTTTCTGGAGATAATCTTCATTTAAATGTTTGAAGACTCCAATTTCCTGTTCTCTACGCACAAAGGCTTTCACGACCCTGATTCCGGCCAGATTCTCCTGTATCCGGGCGCTGATGGTCGAAAACTGTTCCTGTATGTCACGAAACCCGACATTTATTTTCGCAGCGACACGGTTCATCACAAGGGCAAGAAGCGGCATGGGCAGGATAGCATAGATGGCTAACTTCCAGTCGATCGTCGCCATCACAACCAGGCTTAATGGAAAGGCCAGCGCAGCCGTGACAATCATACGAACGCCAAATGCCAGAAACATGCGGATGGCTTGAATGTCATTGGTCGCACGGGCCATTAAATCACCCGTAGGCATGTGATTATAAAAAGAAGGTGGTAAACGCAGCAAATGGTCGAAATAAGCAGCCCGCATGTCATATTCAACATAACGCGCCATGCTGTTCAACGCCCATCGCATCCCCATTTGCAGAAGCATCGACAGGATCGCAAGGAGAACAATATAAACGGCATAATAAATAACCTCATTGAGGGCCGTCTCCACCGCGATCGTATTCCCCGCCTGACTCGCTTCATATCCCGTTTGAGCCACATCAACCGCCCATTGCAAGAAGATTGGAATGGCGGTTGAGGCCAATTGAGATCCGACGAGTAAGGTCAGGCCGAGGGCGATTTGTTTTCGGTAAGGCTTAAGATAGGAAGAAAAGGGTTTAAATGGATTCAGGGTCACGCAAAGCCTCGGGAGGGGGTAATATTAAAATGGATGAACAAGATTAATGAGAGGGGTGTTAATTAACAAGGAAATTATCAAGATAAAATCATAACAAATGTTTTTTTATCATTCACGATTTCATTTCATTTCCACTGCAAACTGCGTAGGTTTCGCTTCCGTCTTCACCAGAGTCAATTGGACACGTCCTAAAACGAGATTATCCTCTGTGAGCACATTAATTCGCCAATAACCGATCTGTAATTGGCGCTTCATGGAAAATCCCCGCCATCCTCCATCACGTCCCCCGACCATGGGATAAGCAATACGATCTGTCGTTTGCCATTGTTTATCCGCATTCTGGAATTCCCAATGATGAATGATATTTTGACGCATATCCGTTGGAGCGAAGATCGCGGTATAACAAAACACCGTATCTCCTTCGGTATATTCAAACACCCGATCATCCTTCTTTCCAAATTCAATCAAACCGGGCTGTTTATAGCGGACGAGATATTGACCGTCATCTGTCCTTTGAACGCCACGATAAATACCGATATCTATTAAGGAGAGTGGAACAGGCGGAATCCAATTTATACTATATAAAAACAGCAGGATTATAAAAAGAGAGAATGGCGGGACCAGTGCTTCTTTCCCCTGGTCATCAAATAGAAAAAGATCTTTTCGTAAGATCACATACCAGATGCCGGTTGTGCAGACCAAACTGATCAGGCCCCCCAGTAAAAACATCCATACATTCATCCGGTGGGTAAGAATAGGCAGGAAAAATGTGATAAAAGTAAAACTACAGAAGAAATGTAATAGGCTGAGGATTTTTAGCTGAGAGATCTGTTTCGGTTTAAATTCATTCATTAACCAGATAAGGATCATTAAGCCTACAAACACGTAGGATTGACTGATGGAGGCACTTTTAAAATAATAGATCGTATAAGCGGATAATAAACCCCCAAGACAGAAATGGAGAATAACAAATAGTATTTCTTTTCGGGATACCATATATTCTTTTTTCAACCGATCCTGTTCAATCATCCCAATTACCATGAGGGCGCTTGCCGAAAGCAGCAAATAGCCCAGCATCTGTAGATTATCCAGCCAGAGATCAATGCGTTGCAGCGTATACGTGTCGTATGCAAAGCCGCCTATAAATGAACCGATCGGCACCACCTTTTTATGTCTGGTATGAAAAGATAAAAGACGACTGATTTGTTTTCTATACATGGGGAAGAGGATGATACCGTATCGGATCTGTGAATGGACGGTAGAATGTATCTGTGAATTTACTATGCAATGATCATAGAGTCAAAATAATGTTGATACAATCATCTGTATATATCCTTTCCGGGGTGTACACATGACACCAATTGAACTTTTCGATTACGACATCAATGGTTATGTATATATCGAACACGCCGTTGAATCAGATTATCTGGAACAGATTAACAACCGAATGGATGAGATTGAAGATCAGGTCGTAGGTGAACGGGGTGATATGGGAATCAAAGAAGATCCTGTCGTACGATTTGATGACATTATTAACCTGGAATCTAAACTTTTGCCGTTGATTGATAATCCGGTGGTCATACCCTATCTGAGAGAAATGATCGAAAAACCGAGATTAAAGTCCACATGGATTACGTTTAAATGGCGGGGCGGTGGTACGGGTTTTCATTCCAATCATACCCCGACGACCGCGCATAACTATTATCACTTCAACGGACAGATTCGGCATAATCTTTTTAATGTGTTATATGCATTCAAGGATATCGATCCAGATGGCGGCGCCTTACAGATTATTCCGGGAAGCCACAAGGCGAACTATGCTATACCGAAAGGGGAAAACATCGATCATCTGAAGATAAAAATACCGATGAAAGCAGGGTCCGTTCTCCTGTTCACCCATGATTTGCATCATGGTTCTTTAAACGAAGCAAACCAGGTTAGGAGAACGGCCATATTTACCTATTGTCCCGGTGTTATCGCTAATAGTTTTGGCGGAGATGCCTTATATGACCGACTTTTTGAAGAAGCGCCCGAGGGCAGTTGGCAGAAATATCTACTGAGAAGGCCGAATGGGTATAAAGAAACGTATCCGCAACCTGAAATGAGTGCAGGATAAACCGCCATGGAAAAGGAATCCTTACTGGTCCTACAGGGATAGAATGTCGTCTTGAATTGTTTTGGAATGCTCTCCTGTTTTAATGTGGAATGCTATTGATTTAAGGGTGAGATAGAGATATATTGACAAAGTGAATGGCGGGTTGAATTTTTCGGCAACTATATTTTGAAATAATATATCTCAAGGAAATGCTATGGCCAGGCACTTTGACATCCCGGTGTTCTATAAAAGCAAGATCATTTCAGGGATAAAAAAAGCAAGACAGGAACAGGATCCCAAAAAAAAAGACCTTTCTCCTTCAATCTTGGATTTTGGTTCCGTCCGCTTCATATTAGCCCGGCATTTTGGTTTCTGTTTCGGTGTGGAAAATGCCATTGAAATCGCTTACAAAACTCTTGAATCTCATCCGGACAATCGGATTTTCTTTCTAAGTGAGATGATACATAATCCAAATGTCAACAACGACCTGCAATCTCGGGGGGTACGGTTTATTTTCACGACGGATGGTACCCAGATTATACCTTGGAATGCCCTGAGATCAGACGACATCGTGGTGGTCCCGGCTTTTGGCACGACTGTGGAGATACAGGAAGAACTATCCGCCCGTGATATTGATCCATATAACTACAATACAACCTGCCCTTTTGTCGAGAAAGTGTGGAAAAGAAGCAAACAATTAGGGGACGAGGGTTTTACAATCGTTCTACATGGAAAAGCGAAACATGAAGAAACCCGGGCGACCTTCTCACATAGCATTCAGCAGGCGCCGACTGTGGTGGTGTTTGATAAGCATGAAGCGATGAAACTCGCCGATATAATTCGGGAAAAATATGACCATCGTGCCTTCTTTGAAGTTTTTGGCCGTACATGTTCGGAAGGATTTGATCCGGATAGTCATCTCCAGCGTCTGGGGGTCGTCAATCAGACGACGATGCTCGCTTCGGAAACACGTGAGATAACGCGTATAATTAAACAGGCCTTGATTGATAAATATGGGTCGGACCAGATAAATCATCATTTTGCAGATACCTCTGATACCCTTTGCTATGCCACCAATGAAAATCAGAATGCCACGTACGCGTTGATCGAACAGGGGGCAGATATATCCATTGTGGTAGGCGGATATAACTCATCAAACACCTCGCACCTTGTAGAACTATGTCAACGGTCCATGCCCACCTATTTTATAAAAAATGCACAAGAAATAGATTCCAAGGAGAAAATCAAACATTACGATCTTCGAGAGCGGAATATGATGGTATCAGATGCGTGGCTTCCTGATAAACGGCCCCTTGATATCATCCTGACCTGCGGCGCCTCTTGCCCGGATGCCATGGTTGATGAAGTCTTGCTTAGAATACTCCGTTTTTTTCCTGATGCCTCAGGGGTAGAAGAAGTTATGAGGACTGAAGCCATTTCCGCTTCTAATTGAGAGGAGCAATTTATGCTGGATCTTCAGGAATTGATTATAGATAATTTTGTAATAGCCTTGAAAGATGGATACACCAGAGCATGCCATGAATCGAAGAATGATGGGCTTGGCGACTTGATTGCCTAGATCGGAAGACTCGCCCTTGAAAATATTGCCAACTGTGATATGCTTTATCATAATGTAGAACATACGATTATGGTTACCATAACCGGGCAACAGATCTTACGAGGACGTCATATTTCCGAAGGAAATGTAACAGGACAACATTGGTTGCATTTTCTTGTTGCCCTTGTGTCTCACGATATTGGATATGTACGAAATGCCTGTCGGGCGGACACAGATACTCATTTTGACACCGGAAGAAACGTGGAATTAAAACCGTTTTCAGACTGCGGGATCTGTGCGAGTTTGACGCCCTATCATGTCGATTGGGGTAAACTGTTTATCCATGAAAGATTTGATGGTCATGAGTTGATAGATCCGGGTGTTGTTGCCTCATTTATTGAGATGACCCGTTTTCCGGTGCCTGACGATGAGGTGCATCAGGGGACCGGTTCTTTCGGCGGTCTCATCCGGGCGGCAGATTTGATTGGTCAACTTGGTGATCCCAATTACCTTAGAAAACTTCCGGCGTTATGCTATGCGTTTGAGGAGTTGGGAACAAATGAAAAGATGGGATATACCTGCCGTAGAGACATGCGGAAGAATTATGCTAGATTTTATTGGGGTGGGATCAGTAAATATATCAAAGATGGGATTAAGTATTTGAGGATTACGCAAGAAGGGCATGATTGGATTGCCAATCTGTATTCTCATGTCTTTTCAATAGAACATGAATTACAGTTGGTTTTTTGAATTATATGACCAAATATCAATCCGTTTTTTTCGGCTATTTTTCCAGAGTCATATTTATAATAAACTAAACAATAATGGAGCGAACGAATTATGCAGCTTGGTGTGAGTTCGTATAGTTTTAGTCGATTGGTCCAGAGTGGAGCCATAAATCAGTTGGATGTCATTCAACTGGTAAAAAACATAGGATTTGAGGTGATAGAATTTTCCGCGCTATCCTTACCCGAAGGTGAAACCGCCTTATCCTTTGCGCCTAAAATTCGTGAGGCCTGCGATGAAGCAGGATTGCCGATCGTAAATTATACGGTCGGCGCGGATTTTATTAATGGGAGTAACGGAGATTGGAAGGCAGAGGTTGAGCGTGTGAAAGATGAAGTTCGCGTGGCGCAGATCCTGGGTGCGCCCGGTATGCGTCATGATGCTACGCGAGGATTCCCAAGAGAATTCAAAGGGAAAAAGAGTTTCGATGATGCCCTGCCTATGCTGATTCCTGCCATTCGTGAGGTCACCGATTTCGCAGCGGACCTCGGCGTACGCACCATGGTAGAAAATCATGGTTTTTTCTGTCAGGATAGTGATCGCGTGGAAAAGCTTGTTAATGGCGTCGATCATGAGAATTTCGGGATATTAATCGATATGGGTAATTTTTTGTGCGTTGACGAAGATCCTGCAACAGCGATCGGTCGTTTGATACCCTATGCGTTTCACGTACATGCCAAAGATTTCCATGTTAAAACGGGTACGTCTCCCGATCCTGGAAAAGGCTGGTTTAATTCAAGAGCAGGAAATTACTTGAGGGGATCTATCATCGGGCATGGAGAAGTACCGCTTTTATCTTGCCTCAGCATAATGAAAAAACATGAATATGACGGCGTCCTATCTATTGAATTCGAGGGCCTGGAACACCCTTCAGTCGGTCTACGAATTGGCTTCAGTAATCTTAAGCGCTATCTAAGTTTGGCTTAAACATGGACCGGGCAAGCTAAGGTTAAGGTCTGATGAGGGTAAGAATTATGAAATCCACAGGTTTGGTATTGATTTTGATGTTGATCCTGTCCGGAAACGCCAAAGGACAGGAGAACGGGCAGGAAAGGTATGCTGCGGCATTCGATTTATGGGATGCTGGAAATTATCCGGAATCACTTGAATATATGCTTGAACGGTTGAAATCCGGCGATGCCGATAAATGGTTAAAGCCCATCGCATTATTGACAGGTGAGATGTATAAGGTGGAAGAAGTCGCCGTGGATGGACGGAATATTCAATGGAGCCCGACCGGCAAGTATTTCACTTTTGATACAAATGGTCAAACGCAAATTGTAGCCCGGGATAAGGCCATTTTGAAGTCGCTTGGTGGAATTACAGCACGGCGTCTTATATTCCATCCGACCGGCGAAGAGATTGCCTATCTATTCGTAAATGATACGCCTGAGATAACCGTCGCCCGGGTGGCGATGGAGGACATGCGCCGAACCCGTAATTTTAGCAATTTCAGGAAGGTGCAAGACAAGCTGAATCGACTCGAATGGAACAACACTCAGATCAACATTCGCAATCTTATAACCGGAGAAGAAAAGACGATTAATACAGGGAACCTGAGTATTATGGGTATCGCCTATAAGGCGGATGGCAAAGCCCTTTTTCTGACTACCGGTCCAACGCAGGATAAAAATGAAAATCAAATATATACCGTTTCCGCAACGGAGCTTCCGGAACATATTTCAAATCAACCAGGTTTAAAAGGAAGGCCACAGGTTGTACCCGGAGGCCGGTATCTTATTTATTCTCTCGGACAAGACATGTTTGTCCTTCATGATCTGCGGTCTAATGAGTCCGCTACCTTTGCAGGGACCTCGCTTAATATCTCAAGCGATGGCAGCACGATTGTGTATCTGGCTCGGGATGGGGTGGACCATGTTTTACATACCCTTCATTTATCAAATCCTTTCCCTCCTCAAACGCTTCAGAGAACATCTAATCGATTGGCCAATCCGGTCTTATCCGCTGACGGTAGTAATATAGCTTATCAAATGATGCTCCGGGAAGATTGGGAAATCTTCATCGTTAACCAGGACGGGACAGAAGAAAAACGGATCACCTACGATATACAGCACGATATATTTCCAGCATTCAAATCAGAAAACACCTTGCTGGGTATCATTGGAGAGGGCCGTCATCGTCGGTCTTTTTTGTATGATATTCGCTCTGGAGAAAGCACTCGTTTGTTTCATAATAATACGATCCGTACTATTGCACCGGAATATGAATGGGCTGTCCATCCTGACGGGACCCACATACTCATCGTTTCAGAGCGTGACGGGGATACCATATCGCCTGAGCGAGGCGTTTATCTCGTTGATCTAAATGAAGAACTACAGAAAAAAGATATCATTACTCGGCTTGAAAAGATGATGGCCTCAGAACGGAATCTTCGTCAGCGTGGACATGACATGTTTGAAAAGATAGCAGAGGATGTACGGAACGTAATTAAAACAGCCTCTGTGAACAGGATATTCGGATATGCCCGCGATTTGCACCGGTTCGGCTCAAAATATATTACCGAACCGGGGAATCAAAAGGCAATTGAATATTTAACCAATACATTACAATCCTTTGGCTATGAGGTTGAACAGCAGTGGTTTGAACCTCGGGGTGTTCGCTCAGCCAATGTTATTGCCACCCTTCCCGGGACGCTGCATCCTGATCTGGTGTATGTTATTTCAAGTCACTTTGATTCGGTGAGGCGCGGTCCGGGGGCAGATGATAATACATCCGGCACCACGGCATTGATTGAAGCCGCCAGGATATTAGCGGATCATCCCATGCCGGCGACTATACAATTTGCGTTCTTTACCGGTGAAGAAGCCGGATTGCTCGGTAGTCGTGAGTTTGTCCGACGCGCGGTAGAAAATAAAGTTGAATTGTTGGGCGCATTAAATAATGATATGGTAGGATGGGCGAATAATCACAAGCTGGATGATACGATTCGGTACTCCAACGAGGGGATCCGTGATATTCAGCATGCGGCCGCCTTCCTGTTCACCGATCTCATTACCTATGATGCCAAATATTATAAGTCTACTGATGCGCATGCATTTTATGATGCCTATGGTGATATTGTCGGTGGTATCGGCTCTTATCCTGTCCTGAGCAGTCCCCATTATCACCAGGCTCATGATGTCCTTGAGATCATAAATCAGACGCTCGTGACGGAAGTGAGTAAAACAACCGTGGGGACCATTATGTTAATGGCATCCAGCCCCGCCAGATTAAAAGAACTACAGATCGAAGATAGGGATGGAGAAGAGATTCAGGTTCGATGGACGGCTGCTCCGGAAAAAGATATTGCCACTTACCACGTCACCTATGGCTCTGACTCTGATCACCTGAAATCTGTTTCTGTGCAGGATTCGAGGGTAACCTTATCTGGCGTAAAATCCGGAATGGTTATTTCGGTTAAAGCCGTTAATACCAGGGATATATCTGCCTGGGATTGGGTGAAAATTATCGTAGACTAATTTTTTTTGAGCGCTGGTGATAATACATATTGAAGACTCCGCATACCGAGCTGAGGGGAGTCTTCGTAAGGATGGAACATCGGCGCGACGAAGGATTATTTGGAAGTTCGATTGCCATGCGCATTGCTGTTCTTATCAAGGAGCTTTTATGAGTTCGGGTATCACAAAAACCATTCCGTCTTCCCAGGGTGTTGAGGCCCTGGAGGATCTGTACAATGGGAAATTACATGAGTTCGAATTCCACATGGCCGGTAAACCAAGTAAATTGAATTCAGGGGATTATGTATACACCATTTTTGAAGATAAGTTACATGGCCGTCTGAAGATAAAAGAACTCATATCTGGTCACATCAATCCAGCATCGGGCGCCCCCAGGACTCTCATTATGGTGAAGGCGCCCGGAGAACGTCTGCCGGAGCCCCTACCAAAAAAAGGACACCGTGGTACACGATACTATGACGGGGAGGATTGGCCTGAATAAGTTTAGATCATATTTTACCATTTTGCTGAGAAATATTATTGTTCACTTTACACCGAAGGTCATTATATGATCTATAGGGATTTCGGTACGACTGGATGGCGTATATCTGCTGTTGGCCTCGGTACATGGAACATCGGCAATCAGTGGGGCGCTGTCGATGATGCCACGGCCTGGTCAACAATCAGATCAGGTTTCGACCATGGAATCAATCTGTTTGACACGGCTGAATCCTATGGGATTCCTAATGGGTTATCAGAAGAGCGATTGGGCATCGGCCTGGCCGGCATTCGACATCAAGTCTATATCGTAACGAAGATCGGGAATTGGGGTAAACGGACTGGGCAGGGGGTTCCACTCACGACCGTAGATATGATCAGGCTATGTATGCATGCCTCATTACATCGGCTTCGGACGGATTGGGTTGATACCGTTCTGTGTCATGATGGAACCATTGAAGATCCAACGATTTTCCTGGAGGCTTTTGACGAATTGAAGTCAGAGGGGCGCCTGCGTACATTTGGTATATCGACAGACAGTTTGAGCGTCCTGAAAAAGTTCAACGTCCACAACACCTGCAGTGTCGTGCAGGTGAATTACTCTCTTCTTAATAGAGCACCTGAAGCCCAGCTACTCCCCTATTGTGAAGAGCATGGTATTGCGGTCATGATCCGCGGACCCTTGGGTATGGGACTACTCTCCGGGCGTTACTCGAAGGAGACGGTCTTTTCTGATGATATAAGGGCAGCCTGGCATGGGAGTGAAAGCGGGCAACGGCAGTTGGAAGAAAAACTTATTGTGGTCGATAAATTGAAGAACCATTTGGATCGAGGTGAATCTCTGGTAACAGCAGCATTGCGATATGTTATTTCTCATCAGACGAATCCGGTCGCTATTCCAGGCGCTAAATCATCAGATCAGGTGATCATGAATGCCCGAGCCGGTGACCGTGTTTTTTCCGATGATGAATATAATAATGTACTCCGATTATTAAACTGAATTATAACATATGCCCAGAATTGTATATTTCACAAGCCAGAATCCGGCTGTTTCCCGCATTTTGTTAGAGTATGCCCCCGCAGATTTTGAGATCGTCGTACATCCCATTGACACGGATGATGAGAAGAAGATATCGCTGGTGGGAGATGCCGATTTCCTGCTTCTGTTTCCAGGTAGACTATCCGGTGCGGTATTAAAAGCGGCTAAGAATGTTAAACTGATTCAATTGGTTAGTGCAGGGTTCGATGAGTTAGATCTGGAATTATGTCGTAAACTTGGTATCCAGGTAGCGAATAATGGCGGGACAAAAGCTCAGGATGTCGCCGAGCATACGGTCGCTCTCATTCTCGGTGTATACAGACGATTGGTTGACCTCGATAAATTTGCTCGTACCAACCGGTGGGATGAATTAGAAATTGGATTGTCAACCCACACGATATCAGGAAAGACGGTTGGGATTATCGGACTTGGACATATTGGAAGGCAGGTGGCCAGGTTGCTGCGAGGCTTTGGCGCCTATCTTATTTATAACGACGTAGAAGAGGCCCAGCCGGAACTTGAACGGGAATTACGAATAAGCAGATTAGGATTGGTAGAATTACTTCAAACTTCAGATATAGTCACCCTTCACGTCCCGTTAACGGAACAAACACGACATTTGATCGGACGCCGTGAACTTTCCCATATGAAAACTACGGCCCTGCTCATTAACACATGCAGAGGGCAGGTTATTGATGAACAAGCCCTGACGAGTATCTTGAAGGTAAACAGGATAATGGGTGCCGGTCTCGATGTTCTGGAAGAGGAACCGCCGGATATAAACCACCCATTGTTATCTCTGGAGAATGTATTAATCACACCTCATGTGGCAGGGGTCACCCTCGACACATGGCGCCGCCGAAGCGAAATTATATATCAAAATATGCAACGAGTGTGGGAAGGGAATGATCCACTTTCCACTCTACTCACACTCTGAAATACCAAGCCTTACCATTATTTTTTTCCTTACTATTTAGGAGCCTGATTATGAACAAATGGTTCAGCAGATATCTTTTTTGTTTCCTCGTGTTTTTTATGGGTTGTAATCAAAATAATCAGCCCTCGATGGAAAAACCTCCTGGCGCTGATTATGACGGTCAGGCATTTACCTTCCAGGAAGTAGGAGATGGGATATATCATATCAAAGGCACCGGTGTATTATCTGTTGGATGCAACTCGACCTTGATTGTTAATGAGCGGGATGCCGTCTTGGTAGATTCCCACATTTCCCCGGCGGCCATGTGGGCTTTATTCACTGAAATGACCGCCATTACCGATAAACCCATTCGATATGTTATCAATACCCATTTTCACTTTGATCATGTCCACGGAAACCAGATGTTTCCCGAAGATGTCAAAATTATCAGCCATACCAATACCAGAGATATGATCGCTGCAGGAAATTCGAAACGTGGCAGGTCATATGACGCTTTTATCGGGCGCATTCCAGATAGGATTTCAGAACTGGAGCAGCAACTGGCTGCCGCCACTGACGATTCTACGAAAAGCGTATTCCGAGATCGTATTCGGTTGCAAAAGAACTATAAAGAGGCGACAGATGCCGTCATGCCACGTGCCCCCAATGAAAGATTCACGGAAAGGTTACAATATAAATTTGGTGACCGATTAATTCAGATTTTGTTTTTTGGACGTGGGCATACCGGTGGAGATGCTGTGGTTTTCCTCCCTGAGGAAAAAATCCTCATCACCGGGGATTTACTGTCAACGGGAATTTCTTACTTAGGGGATGCATATCCTGAGGAGTGGGTGAGGACACTGGAAAGATTGAAAAAGTTGGATTTTGAAACGATTCTGCCTGGACATGGTGATCCCATTGAAGATCGGGAGAAGATCGATCATTTCCAAGCGTATTTAACGGATTTCTGGAAACAGGCGGTACAGATGAGAAAAGATGGCGTAGAAGCAGATGAAGCCGCAAAGAGAATAGATATGACCGCCCATGCGTCTCATTATCCCCGTATAAAAGAAGCCGGGGTTTCAATCTTCGGCGTACAACGCGTTTACGAATTAATGGAAGGTACTGCGAAATAAGATACGATAACAAACAAAAAATTGCGTCTGACTAAAATATAATAATCAAACTGAATATTTCATGAAAGATATATATAACAAGAGATAAAATGTTAAAATTAAATGAGTTGTGCTTTATAATCCCGATAGGCAAATGATCGAAATATTCGTTTTCGATCATTTGCTTTTCTTCGCGTCTTTGAACCTTTGAGATGAAATATTTGAAGTGATCATCCGATAATGACCACTTAGTTATATTTTAGGTCTATTGAAAGGCTGTTCACATTTCACGATAATAACCGTGATGTCGTCTTGGATGTTTGAATGATCCGTAAATTGGTGTAATGAATCTGTTAAACTGTTTTTTATCCCTTCAACAGTCGAACTCTTACATTGTCTTATCACCTGCTCAAGTCTTTTAAAACCGAAAACTTGCTCTTCATCATTGGTCGTCTCTGTGACGCCATCTGTATAGAGAACCAGAACATCTCCTTCATTTAAATCAGCCCTGCCGTTTTCATATCTGGCATGGGAAAATGAGCCAAGAATCAGTCCACCTGTACTTAGATAATCGATGGTTCCATTTTTCCGGCATATAAGCGGAGGTGGATGGCCTGCATTACAATATCGAAACAGCCCGTCTCGAAGACTCACGACACCATAAAATAAAGTCGCAAAACGATCCGAGGCCGTCGCATCCAGGAGCATGTCGTTGGCTCTGAGCATGACGTCACTTGGAATCATCAGAGGATCTGTTGCATATTCATGAAAAGCGGTATATAAGGAGGCCATGGTAATCGCGCCTGGAATGCCCTTGCCGACGACATCCCCAACAGCAACGCCCAGATATTTATCCGCTAAGGTAAACATATCATAGAAATCCCCCCCTATTTCTCTGCTTGGCTTACTGATTAAAGACATGGATAGTCCAGCCACTTGAGGGATAGATCGGGGTAAAAGCGTCCTTTGTATTTCGCCTGCCAGTTCTAATTCCTGTTCAAGATGTTGACTTTTTCGTATGATATCGTTCGTTTTTTTTTCATATTCAATCATTTTCTTGACCGCAATACCTATATGGCGTGTCAACGCAACACCCAAATCCAAGTCTACATCATCAAAATAAGTATCACTGAGTACCAGCGTAATGACAAGGTATTGACGGTCCATAGGTTCTGAAATGAGGAGGGCGGACCTCGCCTTCGATAAATCAGAATGGCTGACAATATCCGGCCAATCTTCCTGTCCTACCTCTTGTACAACTTCCGGGGTATTGCGGCGGTCAATCCAATTGCATAATTCTGTTCCATCTGGTGGTATATTGCCGGAATAATGCGTTTGGCCCCGACTATCAAAGATAATGTCGTGTGTTGATCGATCAATAAGAAGGATGAGACATTTTACCGTATTGAACATGTCCTGGATGACCGTTTCAACACAGGTTGCCAGGGAAATCCGGTCGGTGGTGGCTGTTATTGTCGTCATCCCCTCTGCCAGGATCCGCCATCTCCCTGCGGTGTCGGGGTCAGATTTAATGTGGGTTTTTATTAATGTCGTCTCTGTCATGTAATTTCAAAGGATATGATTTCGATTAATATTGACTATCCCTCAAGATATGTTATGACGTTACACATATCCTCAGGAAGAGATGCTTGAAATTCCAGCCACTCACCTGATACAGGGTGGAAAAACCCCAAGGTGGCCGCATGGAGTGCCTGCCGGTGTAATAGGTCTAATACGGATTGTGCCGTTCGTCTTCTTGATGGGGAAAGCCGCGATATCCATTTCGTTCGGTCGCCGTAAACCGGGTCCCCCACAATGGGAAAGCCAATATGGGCTAAATGTACTCTAATCTGATGCGTTCTGCCTGTTTCAAGTCTAAGGGACAAAATGGAACATTCTGGAAGTTCTTTATCTATCTGATAATGGGTGATGGCGTGACGGCCTCGATTTGCTTCTACAACGGCCATGCTTTGTCTATGGGTGGGGTGTCGCCCAATTACCGCTTCAATGGCGCCGGACTTTTTTTTCGGATGCCCCCACGCAAACGCTATATATTTGCGTGACATTTTCCGTTCGGATAGCTGCTCTGACAGCGCAACATGCACTTCATCGCGTTTAGCCACGACCAGCAAGCCGGACGTATCTTTATCAAGGCGATGGACAATGCCCGGTCTAATATCACCCCCTATATTAGACAGATTATGGCAATGGTATAACAGGGCGTTTACTAAAGTTGATGTCCAGTTACCACAGGCCGGATGTACAACCATACCCGCTGGCTTATTGACCACCAACAGGAACTCATCCTCATAAACGATATCGAGTGGAATCGCCTCAGGTGTTGCAGACACCGGTCTGCTTTCAGGTATGCAAATAGAGATGATATCATCGGGAATGATATGATGACCACTTTTTTTAATGGTTATCCTATTGACAGATACATCCCCGTTTCGAATGAGTCGTTGAATTTTTGACCGGGTGAAGCCAATATTCGTCTCTGTAAGATATTGATCGAGACGCCGATGCATGGTTTCAAGCGGGACGGTCTTCTCGATGTACAATTCCTTCTTGCTTGGTTGACGAAGATTCATCAGGGATTGTCTGGTTTGTCGTGGACAGGCGGATGAACAGCAATATGACGCCAATACTGACGGCCATATCTGCTATATTGAAAATGGGCCATCGATAGGTATTCAGTCCCACGTCGATAAAATCAGTCACTTCGCCATAGAGGATTCGATCAATCAGATTACCTATGGCGCCTCCGAAAATCAAGGTCAGAGCAAAACGACCCCAGGTTTCACGGACAGGCAGTCGGGTAAAATAGTATATCATGACGCCGCATGCCAGAATCGACATCGCTAAAAAAAACCACCTGTTTCCTATCATGATACCGAATGCAGCACCTGGATTTTTGATAAACGTTAATTTTAAAAAATCCCCTAAAATGGGTATCGAGTCATGCAACTTCATATATTCCTGAACGACGATCTTGGTACACTGGTCCAGGAATACCACCAGGATGAATGTGCAGATCAATCTCACCAATGGATGCTCTTTTCTCTCGGCATATTTAAAAGGATGAGAGACCTCTTGGGTTATGCCGAATCCTGTTCTTCTTTTGATTTGCACTCAATACACATTCGGGCATGAGGTACGGCTTCAAGGCGCATCGAACCGATATCACCTTCACAGGAGTTGCAGGTGCCATAGGTTTCATCTTTTATCCGTTCAAGGGCTTCGTCGATATGAAACAAAAACCGTCCTTCACGGGAGGCCAGTTTATAAGCCTGTTCCTGCTCCATAGACTCTGTACCTTGATCTGCCGGATGCTCCGAATACGGATAACTGCCTGCGATATCACGGGCGCTGGCGCTAATAGTTTTTTCACCAAAATACCCAAGTTCATGCATCAGAGTTTCACGTTTTTTAAGTAATAACGCTTCGTAATGTTTCAATTCATCTGCCGTCATTCAGTCCTCCAGACCATATAATATAGATCACCTATCTTGAGAATAGGATAATGGACCGCCCGTGGTTTATTGTGGTTGAAATTAAAATCTGAACCAAACTCCTCTCTAATACTCCTCGAAAATCCGACCCATTAGTTGGCTGATACGGACTTGTTGAGCATGAAGACTCTCCGGGTTACTCAGCCCATTTTCCTCATACCCGGATGTTAAATTGGATGCTACGTATCCAAACGCTGTGACCGGAAGTCCGCAATGATTTGCTACGATGACATCATCAACCACCTCATGGCCTACAACATCTGCTCCAAGATAAGAAAGCATGTGTTGTTCAGCGGGTGTGGAAGGGTGCTTAACACACGCATACACAGTCTTTTGTAAATGCATGTCCATAAGTCGCCCAGCTTGTTCTATCTTATCTGACCATATCCTGTCGTAAGCGTGGATCATATTAGGATATCTCGGACCGATCCGCTCATCGTTCGGCCCTGACAGAGGATTGGTCCCGCTCATTCCTATATGGTCAACAACCCTGACAGACGTTCCACGAGGAAATCGTTCCGTTAGGCCTTGACATGATGTAATCAGAACAAGGCCGTCTGCTTCTAATTGTTTTAAAATCCTAATGGCCGGTATTCTTGTCTCCTGATCGCCTGAGATTAGCAGAATACGATAAGACCCTTCAAAGATCGAACAGGAAAACGGATGCGGACCTTCAGATGATTGGTCATGGGAAGTTGAGATCAACTCCAAAGAGAAATCGCGGGGGACGGATAACCCTATGGTATGAGGTTCAATGATTAATTTCCTGATCCGATTTGCATGAAGAATAATCTCCTCAAATGAAATAGATGCTGGCATGGATCATGTCTTCTTTGGTGGTTATCCGAAATACTGTTCTGTAGACCAAACGGCGTTTATTACTCAGATAGTTATGAAACCACTTCCCGGCCATTGTGCGGAAAATCAGCCTGCATGGCATTAAGTTGTTCAAGGTGGGATTCTAACAAGGATCGGTATCGGATTTCATAATCTTTACGTAATAACTCAAGGTCATGCAGTTCGCGTTTTATTTCCAGGACCTGGCTGTTGGCATCGGAAATCCATCGGTCGGCGTGGTTCTCTGCTTCTTTAAGAATATTATCCGCTTGTTTCCTTGCATTCCCTTTCATGTCATCGATAACTTTTTGTGCTGAGATCAGGGCGTCTTCCAGATGTTTTCGCTTGGTGCGAAAATCATCCAATTCCCCCTCCATACCTTTGACCTGTTCATGTAACATCTCATTTTCATCGGCCAGTTGTTCAAAGGCTGATGAAACTTGATCCAGAAAGGCTTCCACCTCATCCATATCATATCCGCTTACCCAGCGGGATTTAAACGTTTTTTTCCGGATGTCTGTCGGATTAAGTTCCAACATGATCACCTCAATTTTGGTAAGCCCTTACCTGAATTTTATAACCGTTGCAGCAGGGGCAGGATGCTGGATTGAATGAATCTCAATATAAAAATTGCAATCAACGGTGAAAAATCTAATCCACCAGTCGATGGCATGATCCGTCGGATAGGAGCTAATATAGGATCGCTGTATAATATGAGGAGCTGGAATGGTGGACTGCCGGGATCGGGCTGAAAGAAAGAGAGGAGCGTCCGTACCAGAATGACGATAAACAACACATCGAATATAAAATCGATTTGTGATATAAAACTGAATAGGATGACCTGTGATACCGCAGCGGTGGCGTCGTCATTTAAGTATATATCCGCCTGATAGATGATCAAACCATAGATGACACTCAGCAGGATGATACCGATCAGGGGGGATGGATCGGGCCTTCCCGTTCCTCGACCTGTATACCGCCGGATGGGACCGAGAAATATATCCGCCACCATATACATCATGTGCCCCACGGTGCTGAAGCCGAAGGGGGACTCAATGGATATAAAGAAAATGCCCAGGAATAGTATGGTCAGGGCGTTAACCAGGAAGCCGAACACCTCCATCAAACTGAAGATGATCCCTTCCACCGCAGGCGCACCGGATATAAACGCCATTGAAAACCCGCGTATAATTACCAGGAACACAATGGCAAATAGAGGGGACCAATCAAAGCGTGGCTCACCCCGAATCATCATCTGCCGGATGGGACGCAAAACAGGCTCTGTGGAAGCGTACAGGCCCCTCTGGATCGGATGTTCGCTGAATGAACTTGCAGAAGGCATAAATAACCGAAGGCCAAACGCCAGCATATAGACGTTTATGATGAATTCGATTAATTGCATGGATGGTCTCCGATATAACGAGTGGTTATGGCGCCGGGCGAGAACCGAATATTGCGGTACCGACTCGAACCATATTGGCACCTTCTTCGATCGCCACTTCAAAATCATGGGACATGCCCATGGACAGGATATCCATGGTGACACCGGGTAAACCGCTTGATGCGATCTGTTCCTGCAATGTCCTTAACCTACTGAATGCGGGACGGGCATCGTCAGGATCATCGCTGTATGCCGGAATGGTCATCAAGCCTTGAACAGATAATGTAGGAAAGGAAATAAGTTGTTCAATAAATGCAATGGTGCGATCCGGTTCAATGCCGGATTTAGACTCCTCATCCGATGTTTTAACCTGAATCAGCACCGGCATCTTCTTTTCCAAAGGCGCGAGCCGCTTGTGAAGGGCCTCGGCCAGAGATAAGCGGTCCACCGATTGTATCATATCGAACAGGTGAACGGCATGTCTGACTTTATTAGTTTGCAAGGGGCCAATCAAATGCCAGGAGACCGTGTTCCCCAATACATCATATTTCTGTTTGGCTTCCTGTACCCTATTTTCCCCGAACTCCATCAATCCTGCCTGAAATGCTTCCCGGATCATATCCACGGGTTTTTTTTTAGATACCGCAATAAGGCGAATCGAGGATGGATTTGTTCCCGCTATTAGAGCCGCGCGTTTAATGCGATCCTGGACGACTTTAATATGATATTCAATCTGCGGCATAGTGTTGTAACACCTTATAAAAAGTTAGTTAATAAATATATGGGAGTTTGATCAATCAGGCAACAGAAAAAGATAAAATAAATAGTGTTTTAAATAAATAACATACGAGATCTTCGATTGGTTTTCGACTATAAGAGATAACCCGGGTGTACCGGGAGCAAGAGGGATGATGGGTTCACATAGTACCGTAATACAGGTGCTCACAATCAGGAGAACAGGATGCTTTCCAGGATCATCAGTAGCGCAGTGCGAGGCGTAGATGCTTATCTCGTAGACGTTGAAACAAATATCACCAATGGTCTGCCTCATTTTTCAACCGTCGGGTTACCAGATATCGCCGTTCGTGAAAGTAAAGATCGAGTGGAAGCGGCCATTAAACAAAGCGGGTTTGTGTATCCCTACAAAAGAGTCACCATCAATTTGGCGCCTGCCAATGTTAGAAAGGCTGGTTCTTTATTCGATCTGCCGATTGCCGTGGGGATGTTATCGGCCACAGGACAAATACAATCAGATAGCTTGGGTGAGTACATGATCATCGGTGAATTGTCGTTAGACGGCACATTGCGTCCGATCCGCGGCGCCTTACCCATTGCGATTGCGGCCTCCCGGATTGGATTGCAAGGTATTTTGTTGCCGTATGAAAATGCGGAAGAAGCCGCTATGGCCGACGGTCTGGAAGTATATGGCCTACGGAACCTGACTGAAGTAGTACAGATTCTAAATAAAGAAGAAAAAATGGCGCCGTATCATCTGGATATGGATCATCTCTTCAATCATTCAGCGACCTATCCCATTGATTTCAGCGATGTGAAGGGCCAGAGTCATGTCAAGCGAGCCGTTGAGGTGGCGGCGGCCGGATCACATAATCTGCTGCTGATCGGACCGCCCGGTTCCGGTAAAACCATGCTGGCCCGAAGATTACCTACCATCTTGCCTGATATGACCCTGCCGGAAGCGTTGGAAACGACGAAAATCCATAGTGTCGCAGGGTTGATGCCCGAAGATGTACCTCTGGTCGCAACCAGGCCTTTCCGGGCGCCGCATCATACCATATCAGACGCGGGATTAATCGGCGGTGGCAGTTATCCCACGCCGGGTGAGGTGTCTCTGGGACATAACGGCGTTCTTTTCTTAGATGAAATGCCTGAATTTAAGAAAAATGTACTTGAGCTGATGCGACAACCTCTTGAGGATGGGCAGGTGACCATCGCAAGAGTCTCTACGTCCTTGACCTATCCGGCCCGGTTTACCCTTGTGGCCGCTATGAACCCCTGTCCGTGTGGTTATTTTGGCGACAGTCAGCACGAGTGTACCTGCACCCCGCCTCAAATACAACGGTATATGGCCAGAGTGTCGGGTCCACTCCTGGACCGTATTGATCTGCATATCGAAGTGCCTTCCGTCCCCTATAAAGAATTAACGGATCAATTGGCAGGGGACACCTCAGAGACCATTCGAAACCGGGTGAATGAAACCCGTCAACGGCAACTGCGCCGATTCAAAGATGATACCCATCTATTTTCCAATGCCCATATGGAATCGCGTGAAATCCGGCAATACTGTCAGGTGGATAATAAGGGTCATGAACTTCTGCGCACCGCCATTGCCAAGCTCGGCCTTTCCGCAAGAGCCTACGACCGGATCCTCAAGGTCAGCCGCACGATAGCGGATATGGCCGGGGAAGAGGGGATTCAAGCGGCCCATGTAAGTGAAGCCATACAATACAGAGCGCTGGACCGGGCGATGTGGATGGGGTAGTGTTCAAAGATCCATGTTGCATTGTAACCAAAAATGGTATACGGCGAAGGACTGCGCAATATCAGGGTGCTTTGTACCAGGTGCTATGTGCTTTATTATAATCCCAATACTGTTTTATCGCGTATTACCATGGGCTTCATCACGACGTAAAAAAGCCTGAATAAAGGGATCCAGTTTGCCATCCATCACGGCCTGAATGTTACCGACTTCGGCACCTGTTCGATGATCTTTCACCATGGTGTAAGGATGGAAAACATAAGAGCGTATCTGACTGCCCCAGGCAATTTCTTTTTTATCGCCCTCTTTCGCTTCCATCTTTTTACGCATCTCGTCCTGTTGCTTCTGGTAAAGACGGGCCATCAGCACTTTCATACAGCTCTCACGGTTTCGGTGCTGCGATCGTTCCGATTGGCATTGCACTACGATACCCGTCGGGTTATGGGTGATACGAACAGCGGAATCTGTTTTGTTGACATGCTGACCACCCGCGCCACTGGCTCGATACGTGTCTACGGTCAGGTCCGACTCATTTAAATCTATCTCACCGGGATCATCGATTTCGGGTAGCACAGATACGGAGGCGAAAGAGGTATGACGACGATGAGCAGAGTCGAATGGGGATATACGGACCAGTCGGTGCACACCGGCCTCAGATTTTAAATAGCCGTAGGCATAATCCCCGGTGACTTCAATCGATACACTTTTAATTCCCGCTTCATCTCCTACCTGAAAATCAAGCGTATCATGCTCATAGCCCTGGGCTTCCATCCACCGGAGATACATACGCATCAACATTTCAGCCCAATCCTGAGATTCCGTTCCGCCGGCTCCCGGATGTATGGAGACGATCGCATTATGCGAATCGTCTGGTTTAGAGAGAAGGCTCTGGAGTTCTATTTCCGCAAGGTGTGTTTGAAGTGGGTTGAGCGTGGATTCAATTTCAGCATAGGTTTCCTGATCATTTTCTTCAGCAGCCAGTTCGAAGAACGTTTCCACCTCTTCAACCTGGTCATTTAATTCCGACCACTGTTCCGTGATTTTTTTGTGCAGGCTGACTTCGCGACTGATCACCTGCGCTTTTTCCTGATTTTCCCAGAACTCCGGCTCTGCCATCAAAGCCTCCAGCCGGTTTATTTCCGTTTCCCGGGTTTCAATGTCAAAGGCACCTCCGCAGGTAAATCATCTTTTCCCGGCAGTCCACAATGGCCGATTTCATATCTGATGGCTCCATCATGTATCATTTCCTCCAATAGTTTCAGGGTGTTAACCCTATTTTATATTTATACAAATCTCCGAAAGACCTCATCGAATATTTCTAAATCACGAACAGAATCGGCGCCGGTCGAACGGGGCGGCGTGTCCTCAATAATACATTGAATAAAATGTTCGTCGGCTCGTTTGAAAGCCCACTCCCATGCTGCTTGCGGCTGGACATGTTCCTGGGTCTTACCGGCTTTATAAACAGAAATTTGAGCGGGCGTGTTTTTCAATAAAGGGGGAGGAGGGTGTATCTCGATCCATCCATCCTCGAAATAAATTTTGAATTCTTCATCCCAGAATTTTGAAGAAAGATGCTCCACTTCTAGCGTTACATCGAATCCATCCATCCCGAATACCATTATTTTGGTAGGCCCTGATAGATCGGCGTATTGTATATCAATGATGTCACCGATCAGGTGCCGGATTAAATTTACATTATGGCAATACACATTGTTCATCCAATAGAAATCTTTGATCTGATCCCCCGATAGCCCTTCCGGGGGCCGGGGTTTTACAGGCATATAGGGCTCGTCTGTCGTAATAGGCTTGCCGACATTACAAATCCAATCCCCGCCGAAACAATGGACCCGCATATGGGTTATATCACCCAGTTCGCCCGACACCCGCACCTTATCGATGATTTGGCCAATTCAATGCCGGGATCGTATCGTTTCATATATCCGATCATCAGTTTTACACCATTGCGATCTGCGGTATCGACCATGGTTCTGGCATCTTGCAAATTGGTCGCCATGGGTTTTTCCAGATAAACATGCTTACCGGCATACATAACGCCGATGGCAATAGGGGCATGCATATCATCGGAGGTGATTTCAACAACCGCATCGATGCTCGGGTCGGCACAGAGTTCTTCATGGGTTTGATAGACCTTGGGGATGCGATATCGTTCGGCAACCCGTCTTCCCAGTTGGACACGTCGTTCCGCCAACGCAACGACGTCACATTGTGATATATCGGTGAAATTAACCAGATGGGCAAGTTGGCAAATAAACTAGCTCACCAATTATCATACAACATGTAATCCCTGTCTCTCCCCGTGGTTTCATTTCTTACCTAATCAAATAAACCCCTTGCCTGCCAAACTGGTGAATGAGCCGCGACCTATGATGATGTGGTCCAGAACACGGATGTCGATCATCCGTCCGGCTTCAACGAGTTGAGAGGTGATTTTCAGATCGTCCTGACTGGGCGTCGGATCACCGCTGGGGTGGTTATGTATAAATATCACCGAGGCGGCGGAATCTAAAATAGCCGGTTTGAATACCTCCCTCGGATGAACGATGCTCGCTGTTAATGAGCCGACTGAGATCGTCACCCCTCTGATCAGACAATTCCTTGCATCCAGTAACAATACCATAAAAACCTCTTTATGCAGATCCCGCAAGCGAGGAATAAAATATTGTGCTACATCCGTACTGGATATAAATGAAACGCGATCTAATGGGGGTGCTTCTAACCGTCTGCCGATTTCAACGGCGGCAGCGATTTGCGCCGCCTTAACTGGACCGACACCGCGAACCAGGCATAATTCTCTTATATTACGGTCCGCCAGTCGATGTAAACCGCCGACATGCCGCAATAGTGCGCGGGTGATTTCGAGGGCATTTTTTCCCTGGGATGCGTCCCCTGTTCTGATGAGGAGGGCCAACAACTCCGAATCGGATAATGTTTGAACGCCGCGTTTCATAAGACGTTCACGTGGGCGATCCTCTACCGGCCAGTCCTTTATAGCTAGGCCGGCTTGTAATTCGGTCATCTGTACTCCCTTGCAATCAGAATACTGACTTTTTTCCGCAAAACAATCTCATCCG
>CAJXCW010000021.1 GCA_913051705.1 uncultured bacterium | reverse complement strand
CGCCCTATGGACGCATCGTCGCGCTCGACCTGAACAAAGGGGAGCATATCTGGACAGTAGCCAACGGTGATACCCCGGAACGGATCAAAAATCATCCCTTAATGAAAAGCGTGGGAAACCTTCCGAGGACGGGTAAATCCGGAAACTTCGGTACGATGGTCACTAAGGCGCTGGTATTTGCCGGTGAAAGCCGGGGCGGTGATCCGGTGTTTCACGCCTACAATAAGGAAAATGGCGACCTGGTGGCTACGGTAAGCCTGCCTGCGCCTCAGTCCGGTCTTCCCATGACCTATATGCATAACGGCAAACAATACATCGTTATGACGATCATGAGCAGAGCCGTGCCGGCAGAGCTGGTAGCTATCGCTCTACCCGATACTGATTAAGCTGGATGCAAGGAAGAGCCCTGCGCGTTTGGCGGGGCTCTTCCTTGTTCAACCCTTGCACCCTGAACCGTGACGTCCGACCGGACGTTGCCACCTTGATCCCGATAGGGTCGACACCCGTCTTCCCACATCTCAGGGTCGCACAACGGACATACACGCCATTTTACCCATACTCGCTTCACATTTAAATTCTATAAATCCGAGGGATGTCAGAAGCGCACGATGCGTTTCGGCCGGAAAACGGCGAGGTTTGTCTGGATTATCTTTGGAAAACGGAACGACGAAATCTGCATTAACCAGCAAACCGCCGGGTGTAAGAAGCGAGAAGAGTTGCTGATAAACAGCCGTCAGCGCATCCTGTCCACCGAGGTCATGCAAAGTCTGAAAGGTGTAAGCGGCATCTATCGGGGCCAACCCTTCCATCCAGTCCAAGGTCTTCAGATCTGTATTTTCGATCCGGATATGGGTGTGTCCGGTGCCACGAAGCCGTGCCTGCGTATGCCGGGTGAGTTCCGGATTAATATCGATGCCGATAAACGATTGGACAGCATCTGAATCCAACGTGGTAAGCATAGCCTCCGAAAGCCCGCCGGACCCTATCCCCAGCTCCAGGAGATGCATCTTCTTTCGATCTGAATGCATAGACCAGGATAAAAGGGTCTCTACGACGCATTCAGATATCGTCCCTCTTTCAGGCCAGCGCTGATCAAGGTCCCTGGTCCAGTCATTGATGTAATCAGGACCCGTAAAATTCGATAAAGCCATTATCATTCTCCCTATCATATGTATTAAACAATATAGTACACAACAAAAGTTATGTAGGTGGTCATCCCCGCAGGCTTTAAGCGGGGATCTATAGCTCGGAGATTTGCGTAACATTCGGTAATAAAAACTTGACGGACAATATATGTAAAAACATACCTTCTCGATACAGGTATGATATCGATCGAAAGAATCCGGTTGTTCCGACTGAAAAGATCAGGAGGCATCTCAATGTCTGATACCCGAAGGCTGGACGGGCAGGTCGCTATAGTTACCGGCGGTGCTCAAGGTTTAGGTCGCCGCATCGCGCTGGCCCTGGCAGAAGCCGGTGCAAAGATCGTCATCGGAGACATCCAGGACGCGTCGGATACGGTTCAGGATATCCGTTCCGGCGACGGACAGGCGCTGAGCCTTATAGCAGATACCAGCCAGCCGGAGGACGATGACAAATTGGTGAACTACGCTCTTACCGAATACGGACGTCTGGATTGCATGCCATGGCCGGCGGTCAGTTGTAACCTGCGCGACCTATCAATCAAGGTGGAAATATGAAAATAACGGCAGTTAAACCCTATCAGATTACCGTAGGAGAGGACAGTTTCATATTCGTAAAGGTGGAGACGGATGAGGGGATCTACGGTCTGGGGGATGCCGATAATCTGGCGATGGGCCGTACGATGTTTGAAGCAATCACCCACCTGGGCAGGCTGATTGTGGGAGAGGACCCGTTAAGCACCGAACGCCTCTGGCAGTTGATGTTCCGTACTGCCTTCTACCCCGGTGACAGAACCATTTGCAGCGCCATCAGCGGGATAGATACGGCGTTGTGGGATATCAAGGGCAAAGCGCTGGGGCTGCCTGTGTACAAACTCCTGGGCGGACCGACGCGGGATAAACTCTACTTCTTCCAGCATGTCAACAATGCAGACGGTAATATCGAAGGGCTGGTGAATAATGTCATCAGAGCCCGGGATGAAGGCTTTAAATTTGTACGCTGGTGGTTGTTCGGACAGACGCCTGAGCTGTTCGAGCCGGTCGAATCAGCCCGGCATATGATCGCACAGGTCAAGGCCGTCAGGGAGGCCGTCGGCAACGATGTAGAACTGGTCCTGGACTTCCACAGCCGGTTAGACCCGCGTATGGCCATCCAGCTTTGTAGAGAGCTGGAGCCCTATCATCCGCATTTTATCGAAGATCCGATCCGTACAGAGAATCCGGCGAGTTACCGAACCTTAGCCCGGCATGTCTCCCTGCCTATCGCCGCCGGTGAACACTGGTCCAGCAAGTGGCAATTCCGTGAAGTGGTTGAAGAGGAGTTGATCAGCATCGCCCGGCCCGATATCACCCTTATCGGCGGCCTGACGGAAGCCGTGAAACTGGCCCATATGTGTGAGACCCATTATATTGACATTATCCCACACGGCCCGATGGGCCCGATAAGTACGGCGGCCTGCAACCACCTGTGTTTTGCCGTTCCCAATGTCGCCATGGGCGATGCCACGCCTGGTTCCTCCACGCTCCTGTGGGATATTTTTCCTGTGCAACCCACCTTTGAAGGAGGCTATATGCGCCGCTCGGAAGCGCCGGGCCTCGGTATAGAATTCAACGAAGAAGCCGCCCAATCGTATTCATATGAGCCGTACCTGCTCCCCCAGTTCCGGATTAGAGACGGCTCGTATTATAATTGGTGAGTTCCGAGTAGAAAGTTCCGCGTATAAACAAAGTCCAATTCGCCTTTCACTCGGAACTCAGAACTCGGAACTGAAAAAACCTGACCATGCCCTCTCAGAAAAAAATCCTGATCACCGGTGCGACCGGTCAGATCGGCTATATGACCTACAAAAGGCTTCGAGAGCAGCCGGAGACCTATGAGGTCTATGCGCTGGACTGCCGGCGCGGACCGTCGGACCGGGTGCCGAAGTCGTGGACGGTGGACCTGGACGAAACCCATTTTATTCTGGGCGACCTGGCTGATTTTAACACCACCCGGCGAGCGGTCGAAGGCATGGATGTCGTCGTGCATATCGGGGCTGATCCGGAGGGGGACAGTTGGGAGAGCCTGCTCAACAATAATATAATTGGTACGTACAATGTGTTTGAAGCGTCCAGAGACGCTGGAGTTGGACGCATCGTCGCCGCCAGCAGCATCATGGTCTCTCAGGGGCATCAGGAGCAGGAGCCCTATAAGGCCATGATGGAACGCCGCCATGCAGATATTCCGGCTGAGACGCCGATGATTACGCCGGACATCCCGGCCGAACCGAGGGGATTGTACGCCGCCACGAAAGTCTGGACGGAATCCCTGGCAAGAACCTATGCGCATCGGCATGCTATGTCTTGTATCTGCGTTCGTGTCGGCCAGGTGGAACGGGACCGGCCTCGCCCGCCCGACGGGGCAGACATCTATGTGAGCCAGCGGGATATCGTCCAGATGTTTGAACGTTGCGTCAACGCCGCCGAATTCATTCGGTTTGATATTTTTTACGGGCTCTCCAACAACGACCTGCGTTGGGCGGATATAGAAGACGCCCGTAGAAAGATCGGCTATATCCCGCAGGATCGGGCCGAGGATAACCACGATTATGATCGTCGAGACGCAACATGATGCGTCCTCTTTAGGATAAAAACATGTCCCCTGAACAAATAGACCAGGCCGCCAAATTGCTGGTAAACGCACGCCGTCAACACCAGAAGATAAGGTTGCCGGATACGTGCCGGCCGAAAAATGAGGATGAGGCCTATGCCATCCAGCAGGCGGTGACAGATCGATTAACCTTACCGCTGATCGGCTGGAAAATCGGTGCCGCCAGCAAGGCCGTGGCGGCAGCGGAAGGCGCGGCTCAGGCGGTATCCGGGCGGCTGTTTACGCCTCATGTGCGTCGCAGTCCGGCGATAATGGGTGACCATCTGTTTACCAGCTTTCGAAATTGTGAAGTGGAGTTCGTATTTCGTATCGGCCGGGAGCTGCCTGTGCGCACCGGTTCGTACACGAAGGAGCAGGTCGCGGATGCCGTTGATGCGATTTACCCTGCTATTGAAATAGGCGACAGCCGCCTTATCGACCGGGCTACTGCAGGGATGCTTGCCGTCTGTGCGGACAATGCCGGCGGTACCGAACTGGTTCTGGGTGATGAAATATCAGCATGGCAACATCTGGACTTAGCCAACCATAGAGCCGTCCTGTGGATTAATGATCAAGAAGTCGCCCACGGTTACGGCAGGGAGGTGATGGACGACCCGCTCAACTCGCTTGTCTGGCTGGTCGATCAACAAATGGGTTGGGGGCATTCTGTCCCCGCTGGATCGTTGGTTGCGACCGGTACCTGCACGGGGATCAATATCGCTCAGTCCGGAGATGCGGTTACGGCGAATTTCGGCGTATTGGGCAAGGTGCAGATCAAGTTCGAGGGATGATCAGAAGTAACAAATGTCATAGTACACGACAAAAATAATTTCATACCCGCAAAAACGGGTGTCCAGGCCATTCAACGCTATGGATTTCCGCTTAAACCCTGTGGGAATGACAACATTTTCGGTTTTTGTCGTGTACTTATAACACATGTACAAATCAGCAAAGGAGAAGAAATATGGTGATACGGAACTGGCGAGATCAGATCCCTTATATCGGCCATGAGACGAAAATCATCTGGCCGCTGCTCACCCTTCGCAATCCGGATGATCCGGATGCCCCGGATCAGGCGTGCCTGCTGTCCCTGGCTAATTTTACCAGACATGTGGTGCAGGGACGAGTGACGACGGATTATCACAGTCACGAGGATAAAGAGCAGATATACTATTTTATCTCTGGCAAAGGCAAGATGTTGATCGACGACGAGGAATATGATGTCACGGCGGGTGACGCCGTTCATCTACCGCCGCTGGCCAAACATCAGGTGATCAATAACACCGAGGAAGATATCGAATACCTCAACATCTCGGCTAACGTGGATGAAATTGCAGATAACGTGCACAGCCCCAAATAGAATTTCACTTGCCCTATCCCCAATTCGTGGTACAACCCTTTTTGAATATCGGCGGTATGGGATTCTGGCTGCTGATTACCTCGATGAAGGCGGATATGCGCGATTGGGATGAATGGAAGACAGGCTTTCGGCGTGAAGGCATGTACGGCGCTGCAGCAGGCTGGTTTCAGAAAGTCACGCAATCCATCACCTTCGCCATCGGCTCCGGATATATCCTGACGTTCATAGGATTCGAAGCGGCGCAGGGCGGCGGCCAGGCAGAGGCTACCATATTCTGGATGCGTATTAGACCGCCGCCACATGGAAACGGCTCCCCATTGATGGAATACGGATGACGTGGATTATTTTGCAAACAGGCAAATGGCTTTATTTGCTGAGGTACTTATACCATATTATCAAGTGAAAAGTCATGTATGAATTTATATAACTGACTGAAAACAATAAGGTTTTAAATCACCAATTACCAGTCGCAATTGCTGATCCCTACGGGCTCCAGCGAGCGCTGCGCGGTTCACTAATTGGTTTTAACCATATTAAGGATAAAACCCTATGGAAAATGTCATTGTCATCGGTGGCGGACCGTCCGGATACACGGCCGCCCTGTATGCTGCGCGCGCCAACCTGGCGCCGATTGTACTCACAGGTCGGGTTCTTGGCGGTCAGTTATCTCTGACCAGTGAGATAGAGAACTTTCCCGGATTTCCAGGTGGTCTCGGCGGGCCGGATCTGATGGAACGGATGCGTCAGCAGGCGGAACATTTCGGCGCCGTTGTAAAATACGAGGAAGTCATGGACATTGATTTTCAGCCGGGCGCCCATCATCTGGTCACCGATCAGGGGGAATATACGACAAAAGCTGTGATTATAAGCACCGGTTCTTCCTCACGTTTACTCGATGTTCCCGGTGAAGAACCCTTTTTTGGCCGTGGTGTATCGACCTGCGCCACATGCGATGGGGCGTTTTATGCCAATCAAAAAGTCGTGGTGGTAGGGGGAGGAGACAGCGCGCTGGAAGAAGGCACCTTTCTAACGCGGTTCGCCAGCCACGTGTGGATCGTGCACCGTAGAGATGAATTGCGTGCCAGTAAAATCATGCAGGACCGCGCATTGAATAACCCGAAGGTCGAACTGGTCTGGAATTCAAAGGTGCAGGAGGTGGTAGGCGATAAGCAGGCTGGAGTAACCGGCGTGCGGGTGGAAAATGTCGTGACTAACGAAGAGACTGTTTTGGATGCAGATGGCCTTTTTATCGCCATCGGTCATATTCCGAATACCAAGTTGTTTGAAGGCAAAATTGAGCTGGATGAACAGGGATATATCCTCACCGACCGCCGCCAGCATACCAATGTTCCAGGGGTATTTGCCGGAGGAGATGTGCAGGATCACGTGTTTCGTCAAGCCATTACCGCCGCAGGAACAGGCTGTGCCGCCGCCATGGAAGCGGAAAAGTATATTGCAGAGCTGGAGGGGTGAGGGGAATCAACGAATCAACGAAGCTACGAAACTACGAATCAACGAAACGACAAATGATTCACAGGTTCGCAGATTGAGTCAGCTATGCTCAATCGAAAGTATGGGATGACTCCCTCCGGGAGCGCATGGATCACTTCGTGATTCCTCGTTTCGTAGCTTCGTCGTTTCCCTCACCTGATCGCATTCTTCAACTGGGGAATCAACGTACGAATCTGGTTGGCGCGTTTGGAACTTTCGTCGGGCGTGTATTTAAGGTAGGCTTCAAAGGCTGCAATAGCGTTTTCATAGTCTTCCATCGTTTGGTAGATAATGCCCAGTCTGAGGTGCCAGGCCGCCTGTTCGGGTTTGAGTTTGAGAGCTGCTTGATACGACCGACTCGCCACCGAATACTGGCTATAGGACCGATAAGCGCTGCCCAGCGCCGCATGAGCCTCTGCATATTTTTTATCAAGTTCTATCGCTTTTTGGAAGGACTTGATCGCGGCTGAATTTTTGCCTGTTTTCTGTTGCGCCAACCCCAATTCGTAATAGGCTTCTTTATAATTCGCCTTTAATTTGATTGCCGCCTGAAACGAGGTAATGGCTTCTGCATACTGGCTGTTTTTATAGTAGGCCAGCCCCAGATCATAATGACGGGGTGAATCGTCCGGTTTTTCCTCAACGCTGGCTTTCGCCTCCGCTACCGATTGAGCCAGTACAACCGGTGTGACGAGCATGAAGGAGGCAACAGTCAGTCCTGCTACGAAAAGATTAAAAGTACGCATGCGCATCATACTTAGGCCTCCCACGTGAACGATATGGTCGTTCAAGCAGTACGGGCATCCTTTGGCACAACCTCCATCGTGGGGGAGCCGATCGTTACCTTGGTGTGCGGAGGAACCGATCCCGTCAACCAGACATTCGCCCCGATGACTGAATTATGCCCGATGGTCGTATCGCCACCTAAAATAGTCGCCCCGGAATAAATAACCACCTCGTCATCTATCGTAGGATGCCTTTTACCTCCTTTTACCAGGCTTCCATCAATGTCTTTACGAAAGCTTAAAGCCCCCAGCGTTACGCCCTGATACAATTTCACATTATTTCCGATCCGGGCTGTTTCACCGATAACCACACCGGTACCGTGATCGATAAAAAAGTGCGTACCGATGATGGCGCCGGGATGAATATCTATGCCGGTTCGGCTGTGGGCATATTCGGATATGATTCTGGGAATAAGCGGTGCCTGCCGGATATACAACTCATGGGCGATACGATACGTTGCGATGGCTTCAATACACGGATAGCTCAGAATAATTTCATCATGACTTTTAGCGGCCGGATCACCATTATACGCCGCCGCCACATCACCCATAAGCAGCTTTCGTATCCGGGGGATTGATTCCAGAAGTTCCAGCGATACAACATCTGCCCGATCCTGACAGGCGTCTTCGTTTTTCTGATTTAATCTGGCCTCGTGGATCAGGCTTCTGGCAATCTCTTCTCGAAGATGGATGTACAGGGCATCAATGAGGGCATTGACAAAAAAAGCGACATCGTTCTTTACGACCGGCCCAGATCCAAAATATCCGGGAAAGCACAACCTTAAAAGGTCTCGTAATATGGAGATAACCCGTTCTCGGGATGGCAGATTCCGACCGTCAGGATGGTTGAAACCGCCATCCGCATCGTAAGAATTCACGATGTGAGAAGCCAGAATGCCCAGATGGTTCCGTGTCTCAAACATGGCCATCTCACACATCGGTACCAATTTTTTATCGGAAGCTGTACTGTGTTTAGGCCGATCCATTTTCCTGCATCCGTTGGCGGTAGATTATGGCGTAGGCGGTGGATGGCAGATGGTGAAATCCTGATGCCGATGTTCTGATGACAATCCCATCTGCTATCTGCCACCAACTCTGATACTAAAGCATTTGTTATACCCCATATAACATGCGTAAGTTGCTTGATAAGTCAAGCGCTTTCTATTTTGATAATAACTCATAAATGTACATCAGAGAAAGAAGTTGCTCCGATATATTTTCGTCTGTATATTGCGGAGATACTCTACGTTTGTTATGGTTATCTGATTTGATATGAGGATGGATCACATGATGGATATACGCCGCCGTCCGTATATCTGGCTTTGGATGGCGTTTCTTCTTTTTGGCATACGCCCGGTCTGGTGTCAGACCTCCAGTGAGTTCATGGATATTAAAGAAGTGAAGCCGGGTATGAGAGGATACGGTCTGACAGTTTTCCAGGGTACCCAGATAGATACATTTTATGTCGAAGTGCTCGGGATCATGAAAAACATATTCTATGCGAAGCATGATCTAATCATGGTCCGGGTATCCGGTCCGTATGTGGATGATGCAGGCGTTATTGCCGGCATGAGCGGCAGTCCGATATATATCGATGGTAAACTCGTCGGCGCATTGGCCTATAGCTTCGGCCAATTGCCTAAAGAACCCATCGCCGGTATTACGCCGATAGGCCAGATGCTGGCCATCCAGGATGCGGTGACGTATGATTCCCAGCCCAAAGACGGTGAACCGGTAGATCAATCCGGTTCGGGTTTACGGGAAATGCGTGCGCCCGTTCAACCCGTTGGCCCATCGTCTGATACACCTTTTCTGAAACCCATCAGTGTTCCTATGGTTTTCTCCGGCTTCAACCCGGCGGCGGTAAAGCTTTTTGAAAACACCTTCCGTCAAAAGGGATTGATTCCATTGATGGGTGGCGGCGGGAGTATACAGACAGAGGAGACCGAAAACATACCGCGTATCGACGAACATACACTGGAACCGGGCTCCGCCGTCGGCGCCCAGCTTATCCGGGGCGATTTCAATATGGCAGGTACCGGTACCGTAACCTATCGAAACGATAAGACCATCCTGGCTTTTGGCCATCCTTACCTGTGGTCCGGGGCATTGAACATCCCGATGACCCAGGCGGATATCATTACTGTGATACCGGATCAGGCTTCTTCTACCAAAATCGGTAATGTAACTAAAGTCGTCGGTGCGGTACTTTGGGATCACACCAATGGACTGTACGGCAAACTCGGAGATACAGCACAAATGATCCCGGTAGAAATCGCTTTGCATGTCGGCAATCAACTGGTCAATACCTATCAATTCGACGTTATGATGTCGACCGCATGGACACCTACGCTGGTGAATATGGGCGTAGCAAATACCATTTTGGGAAATGGCCGCCTGGGCGGGGAGCGAACGATCCGGCTGGCCGGCCGGGTAGCCATGCGCGGGTATCCGGATATTATGCTTGATGATTTGTTTTCGGGACAGCTTACGTTACTTTCCATGACCACGAATGTGACCCGGATGCTGAACATCGTACTCGATAATCGGTTTGTCACGCCGCACATCGAATCCCTGAATTTGACGATCCGGTCTACCAGCGACCGCCGTACGGCGGTCATTGAAGGGGTGTGGTATAATCAGAACGAAGTGCACCCCGGAGACGAACTTGAGGTTAGTGTGTTCCTCCGGCCGTATCGTGGTGACCGGATCATTAAAAAAATTAAAATACCTGTACCGAAGCATCTTGAGAGAGGTACGGTACAGATACTTGTAGGCAGCGCACAGGCGCTTGCGCAACATGAAATGAGATCGGCGCCCCAACGGTTTCGGCCCGATGATGTAGAACAGTTAATAGGCCTGCTGAACAAACGACGCACCAATAATCGCGTGTACGTTAAATTATATCAGACGAACACAGGGGGCTTTGTTAAAGGCACAGAGATGCCTGCCTTACCGCCGTCGGTGCTTTCGGTCATGAATTCAGACCGGATTAACGGCAGTTTTACCGTCATTCGGGAGTTGGTGCTGGCTGAAAAAGTTATTGAAACAGACTATGTCATTACCGGACAGAGCCGGGGACGATTGACCGTAAAGCAATAGGAGATGCCTGTGAAGTATCATATGGGGTGGGGACATGTCGGTCTGATGATGATCGGCCTGTTGATGATCAATACATCGCAGGCTTCAACGCCGGTGATATGGGAACAGTCCAGTCAACGGGATTTCCAGAAAGGTGACCCCCTTCATATATCTATTGCCAGTCAAGGATACCTGACGCTCTCGCCGTCGTTGGCTTCTTTGTTTGAGACAAATGAACCTTTAGTCTGGTGTTTGGCCTCCGATTCAAAGGGCCATCTATATGCTGGTACCGGCAACGACGGTAAGTTGTATCAGATTGATGCCAACGGCCAAGGTCGGATATTCTTCGATGTAGATGAGTTGGAGATCCACAGCGTGGCCATTGACGCCTCTGACCATATTTATGTCTCCACCTTCCCCGACGGCAAGGTCTATAAAGTGACCCCTGAAGGTCAGTCGTCGATTTTTTTTGATCCCAATGAAAATAACACCTCCGACCAACCTGTTCGATATATATGGGCCCTGACCATTGACGCCTCCGGTAATCTGTATGCGGGTACTGGTGAGCAGGGTCGGATTTACAAAATCGATAAAAATGGTCGCGCCGCTATCCTTGCGGAAACAGAAGAGACTCATGTGGTCGCGTTGGCTATGGATCTGGAAGGAAACCTGATTGCCGGTACCGAGCCCAACGGCCGTGTGTATCGTATCACGTCTGCCGGAACGGTTTCCGTGCTGTATGATTCGCCCTACCAGGAAGTCCATACCTTGCTGGTAGATGCCGATGGCTCCATCTATGCCGGGGCATTGAATGAGCCTCGTATCAGACGACAGGTCGGCAGTCAACTCCCGCCAACGCGGGCGTCTCCGTCTGCATCCAACAGGCCATCGAATGAACTGGATGTGGGGGTGATCGAAGTGACCGCATCACCGAATGGCAGATCATCCGCTACGACAGTTCGTTCTTCCGGTTCGGGCGGCGGCATTGTATACAGAATTCGAACGGACGGTGTGGTAGAGGAGTGGTGGCGTTCACGGGAAGATACGGGTCTGGCCCTTGCAAGCCGAGAGGACGGCGTCTTGTTAATTGGTACAGGGCCAAGTGGAAAACTCTATGCTGTCCGGGAACGCGGCCGAAGCACAATATTGGCCCAACTTGCAGAAGCCCAGATTACCGCCTTCATGCATACCTCATCCGGCCGGATCATGGTTGCGGCAAGTAATCTTGGTAATATCTATAGTATGAGCAGGCAGCCTGTTCGAGAAGGGACGTTCGAGTCCGAGGTCAAGGATACACAGAGTACGTCCTTGTGGGGGCGTATTCGCTGGGATGGTACACAACCAGACGGTACGACCGTACAATTCTATGTACGGTCCGGTAATACGGATTCGCCGGATAAAACCTGGAGTAACTGGACCGGGCCGTATACCGATCCTGATGGGGAATCTATCTCCTGCCCTGCTACGCGTTATATTCAATGGAAAGCTGTACTGAATACCAGAAACGATCTGTCGCCGCGCGTATCCAGTGTGTCGATTGCCTACCTGACCCGTAATGTAGCTCCGATGGTGAATTCCCTTACCGTGTATGAGCCAGGCGTATATTTGCGCGATTCATCCAACGGTACTAATGGACAGAACGATCTGCCGCCTAAAATTGCCGGACAGATCGGCAATCGGGCCAACAAGCGACAGGGCTCATCCGGGACGCCTGCCTATAAGAAGGGTTTTCGGGCTGTAGCAATTAATGCGACAGATTCGAATCAGGATATGTTGTCCTATGCTATATATTTTCTTGGAGAAGGGGAAACCCAGTGGAAGCTGCTGAAGGATGATTTACACAATCCCTCCTATTCATGGGATTCTGAAACCTTTCCTGATGGCATGTATACCGTAAAGGTGACGGTTAGCGATGCCCCCTCCAACCCACCGGATCAGACCTTGCGATCAGAGATGATCAGTGAACCGTTTCTTGTAGATAATACGGCGCCTCGTATCGCAGATATCAAAATGAATCGCCTCACATTGTCATTTACTGTACAGGATGTCGCCAGTCCGGTATTTAAGGTGGAATACGCTATCGACGGCGGAGACTGGCTGGTCGTTTATCCTACCGATGGTGTCGCAGATTCGAGGGAAGAGACGTTTAATTTGGCATTGACTCATTTGAACGCCGGGGAACACACTATTGCCATACGGGCCCGAGATACATCCAACAATATCGGGACGGGGAAACAGGTGGTGATGGTACAGTAAGAGGCTCCACAGGTAAGGAGGTAACATGTCCGGGCATTCCAAATGGAGTACCATAAAACGAAAAAAAGAGAAGAACGATGCCCAGCGAGGTAGGATATTTACAAAGCTGGTCAAGGAGATCACGATTGCGGCGCGTGAGGGCGGTGGGAACGTCAACGTCAATGCCCGGCTTAGAACGGCGGTACTTACATCCAGGGCTGAGAATGTGCCCCAGGCCAATATCGATCGGGCTATCGCTCGCGGCACAGGTGAGCTTGAAGGCATAATGTACGAAGAGCTGACCTATGAAGGATATGGTCCGGGGGGCGTCGCTGTGTTGATCGAAGCGGTGACGGATAATAAAAATCGGACCACACCGGAAATCCGGCATGCGTTCTCCAAGAACGGCGGTAATATAGGGGATACCGGATGCGTCGCCTGGATGTTCGATCAAAAAGGTCTGATCGTCGTAAATAAAGAAGGACAGGATGAAGATGAGATTATGATGATCGCCCTGGACGCCGGCGCCGAGGACATTCAGGATGAAGGGGATACGTTTGATGTATTTACCTCGCCGTCTGAATTCGAGTCGGTTCGAAGTCAACTGATTGAAAACGGTATTGAACCCTTGCGGGCGGAAATCAGCCGCATTCCGCAGTCTACCGTCGCTATTGAAGGCCAGGAGGCAGAGCAACTTCTTCGCCTGCTGGAAGTCCTGGAAGAGCACGACGACGTCCAGAATGTTTACGCCAATTTCGATATGGATGATAAGGTGCTGGAGGAGATGAACGGATAAGGATGAAACAACGAATCGACGTTTCCCAACAATGATTATTCTCGGTATTGATCCCGGTAGTGTGATTACAGGCTACGGGGTAATCACAAAGCAGGGTCGACATTGCAAGCTCATTGAATGTGGGGCCATCCGTACCAAATCGGGCCAGGCCCTACCGGATCGGTTAAAGCAAATCTATGATGGGTTGTGTCAGGTCATAGATACACATAAGCCGGAGCAGGTGGCCATCGAATCGATGTTTGCCGGTCGATATCCCAAGGCGGCATTGACCCTGGGACATGCCCGTGGCGTTGCTCTGCTGGCGGTTGCCAACAGGGACTTGCCGGTCTCGGAATATGCGCCGCGTGAAGTGAAGATGGCTGTGGTCGGCGTCGGCGCCGCGTCGAAGGAACAGGTGCAGTATATGGTGCGTGCCATACTGAAACTGCCTCGGGTCCCTAAACCGGCAGATGCAGCGGATGCCGTCGCCATAGCTTTGTGTCATACCCAACGGACATTAGGAAGGATATGATTGGATGATCGCTTTCGTCGAAGGGGAACTGACTGAAAAGCAACCTACACAAATCACGGTCAATGTCGGTGGTATCGGTCTTGCCATACATATTCCCTTATCCAGCTTTCAAGCGCTCGGCGCTCTACACAGCCGGGTGCGTGTCGAGACGTATCTTCATGTACGTGAAGACGTGCTCCAACTGTATGGATTTTCTACCACGGACGAAAAACGGTTATTTGAAATGCTGATCTCCCTGTCCGGCATCGGGCCTGGTATGGCGTTGAATATCCTTTCCGGTACCACAGTCGCTGATTTCACAACGGCTATCCTGACCGAAGATGTAAAGCAACTGGCCACCTTGCCAAAGATAGGAAAGAAGACGGCACAACGACTCATCATGGAATTGCGTGATAAAATGGGGAAGATGGATGTCGATGCATCGGACGCATTGCCCCTGGCGGCCTCCGGCGATCAATCCGATGTAACCGACGCCGTTTTGGGGCTGATCGCTCTGGGCTATGATCAGCCGCAGGCGCGTCAGATGGTGGCCCGAATAACGGGCAATACGGAAGAGGCTTTGTCCGCAGAACAGATCATCCGGCAAGTACTCCAGCAGGGAGGCCGCTAGGATGGGTGAAGAAGAGCATGACCTGACCGATCCGGACCGTTTTGATGAAGATACGGAATTAGACAAAGCGTTACGGCCGACCCGGTTCGAGGATTTCCCCGGTCAGGAAAAAGCCAAGGAGGAGTTGCAGCTCTATGTCGAAGCCGCAAAACGCCGGGGTGACACACTCGATCATGTGCTGCTGCACGGCCCTCCCGGCTTAGGGAAGACCACCCTGGCTACTATCCTTGCCAACGAAATGGGCGTCGATATGCGCCCCACCGCCGGACCGGTACTGGAGCGCCCCGCCGACCTGGCAGGCTTGCTGACCAACCTCCAATCCGGTGACGTTTTTTTTATTGACGAAATTCATCGCCTGAACCATGTGGTTGAAGAACACATGTATTCTGCGATGGAAGATTTCAAGATCGACATTATGGTGGATCGGGGGCCTAGTGCCCGTTCGTTGACCCTCCCCCTGGAAGGCTTTACCCTGGTTGGGGCGACGACTCGTGCCGGCCTGCTTACCCCTCCTCTGCTGGCCCGTTTTCCCATTCCCATACGACTGGACTTCTATACGCCTGAAAATCTGTATCTCATCGTGATACGCGCTGCGAATATCCTCGGCGTACAGATCGATGAGGAGGGAGCGATGGAAATTGCACGTCGTTCCCGCGGCACGCCCCGCATCGCCAACCGCTATCTGCGCCGGGTGCGGGACTACGCGCAGGTAAAAGCCGATGGTCATATCACCGGCAAGGTCGCCAAGGCTGCTTTCGATATGCTGCGCGTGGATCATATGGGGCTCGACGACATGAATCGGCTGATCCTGGCAACGATTATAGAGAAATACGATGGCGGTCCGGTCGGCCTGAATACGCTGGCCATAGCCGTGAGTGAAGAAAGCGGTACGCTCGAAGAAGTCTACGAGCCGTATCTTATTATACAGGGATTCATCAAAAGAACACCACGCGGGCGCGTGGTGACCGAGATGGCATACAAGCATCTGGGACTTGAGCCCAGGCGTCGACAAGAAAGTTTGTTTGATTGAAAGTTCCGAGTTCCGAGTAAAAACACCTCGTGTCTAACTCGGAACTCGGAACTCGGAACTCGTTGGTGAATATAGACCAGTTTAATTATCGGCTGCCCGAATCATTGATCGCCCAATATCCCGTCGAACCGCGCGACGCCTCTCGACTGATGGTTTTACACAGGCAGACAGGTGTGATCGAGCATCGGTATTTTAAGGATATTGTTGATTACCTTCGACCGTCTGATGCGCTGGTACTCAACCGAACACGTGTTATGCAGGCCCGATTACGCGGCGTACGGGAAAAGACCGGCGGGCAGGTGGAAGTCGTGTTGATTCGCGAGGATGAATCCGGACGCTGGGAGGCGATGTTGCGCCCAGGCGCACGGCTTGGCGCAGGAACCAGGCTTTTGTTGGAGAACGGAGCATTGATCGCAACGGTAGATAACGTTCCCGGTCATGAACCCCGTTATGTCCGATTTGCCGATGAGGTTGATGTTCCTCGCACCATCGAACGGATAGGTCGGCTCCCCTTACCGCCCTATATTCAGCGTGATCCATCGTCAAATGACCGGGATCGATATCAGACCGTATATGCCGATGAAATCGGTGCCGTGGCGGCGCCGACAGCAGGCCTGCACTTTACAGAATCGTTGTTGGCCCGTATAAGATCCCAAGGCACGTCTATAAAACATGTTCTTCTGCATGTGGGGCCGGGGACGTTTCAACCAGTGCGGTCCGAGACGATTGAAGAACACATTATGGACGCTGAATATTTTCGAGTAGAGGCATCAGCGGTACAGGATATTGTCATGCATAAACAAACAGGTAGAATTGTCGCTGTGGGCACCACGACGGTACGTACGCTCGAAACGCTTGCCGTCGAGTATGCTGATCATCACGAAATACGTGACTATGAGGGCCGAACCACGCGTTTCATCTATCCTCCCTATGGTTTTCGTCTCGTGGACGTGCTGGTAACCAACTTCCACCTGCCGAAATCTACCCTGCTTATGCTGGTCTGTGCATTCGCAGGTATTGAACGAACGTTACACGCGTATGAAGAGGCTGTTCGAGAGAAATACCGTTTCTACAGCTACGGCGATGCGATGATGATTATATGAAGGTTATAGCGATTATACCATCAGCCGGTCAGGGCCTGCGGATGCAGACCGAGGTCGAGAAACCGTATATACGAATCGGCGGCCGGCCGATCCTTGCTCATACGCTGGATGTATTAGATCAGTGCCCGTTGGTGGATGGGTATATTATCGTAGTGGAACCGTCAAAACCGGAAGCCTGCCGGCATGAGATCGTTGATGCATTCGGTTATCAACGCGTGTTGGATGTTGTCGCCGGCGGGGCCACGAGACAAGAATCTGTATTTAACGGATTAAAGACGCTTGACGTGGACACCGATGTGGTTCTAATTCATGATGCCGCGCGTCCATGTATTGATCCGGTCTTGATCAGCGCGTCCATCCGTCAATGCCGGCGGGACGGCGCAGTCCTTGTGGCGGTGCCGGCGAAGGATACGATCAAGATCGTCCGGGGCGGCATGGTGGAAACCACACTGGACCGGTCAACGCTCTGGCTGGCGCAAACGCCGCAGACGTTTACCTGTCAGATTCTACGGGAAGCCCACGAAAAGGCTCGGCAGGAGAATTATATCGGTACAGATGATGCGGCGCTGGTTGAGTGGGCCGGCCATGACGTGCACATCCTGCATGGTGATTATGACAATATAAAAATCACCACGCCGGAGGATCTGGACACCGCAGAACGCATTCTGCACCGACAAGGCAGGATATGAGGGGAGGCTACGAAACGACGAAGCTATGTATTTTCTGATGATGTAAGCCACCTAACTGTGATTTAGAGCCCTTCGGGGTTCGTAGCTTCGTCGTTTCGCGATTCGTAGCTTCCCGTTTCCCATGACCGATATACGCGTAGGATACGGATATGATGTGCATGCGCTCGTGGAAGGCCGACCATGCATCATCGGTGGGGTAACGATCCCTCATGACAGAGGATTATTCGGCCATTCGGATGCGGATGTTCTATGTCACGCCATTGGCGATGCCCTTTTGGGCGCCGCCGCATTGGGGGATATTGGTTGGCATTTTCCGGATACGGATGAACAGTACCGGGATATTTCGAGTATCATATTGCTGGAACGGATCGTTGACGTGGTGCAGGAAGCAGGTTATACTGTATCGAATGTGGATGCCACGGTCGTGGCACAAAGACCCAAACTGGCGCCTCATATCATGGCCATACGTAGTGAGATAGGTAAAGCGCTCGGTTTTTCTGTAGATAGGGTATCGGTCAAAGCGACGACATCGGAACAGCTTGGATTTACCGGGCGTGAAGAAGGTATCGCTGCCCATGCTGTTGTATTGATACAATCAATAGATAACGTAACGTGAGGTAAACAGGTCATGTATTCATTGGTCACTTCTAAATGCGGAGCATCAGATGGGTAAGGTCATCGCCGTCGCGAATCAGAAGGGTGGGGTTGGTAAAACAACGACGACGGTCAATCTAGCGGCCTGTCTGGGGGTGGCGGAAAAAAAGACGATTCTGATCGACATTGACCCACAGTCGAACGCGACAAGCGGTCTTGGCCTACAGAATCGGCCGTTGGATGTAACTATTTATGAAGTGCTGATAGAAGAGCGTCCTATGGAAGAAGCGGTACAACAAACGGAAATACCCTTCCTCCATGTGGTGCCTGCGCATCATCGCCTGGTCGGCGCCGAAATCGAACTCGTCACAGCCATGGCGCGCGAGCGGAAGCTCGAAGCGGCTCTTAAGTCGGTCCGCGATGAATATGAGTATATTCTGATCGATTGTCCACCGTCTCTAAGCCTGTTGACTTTGAACGCGCTGACGGCATCCGACTCGGTGTTGATCCCCATTCAGTGTGAATATTATGCCCTGGAAGGGCTTGGTCAATTGCTCAACTCAATTCGACAGATTCAGAAGCATTTGAATCAAAGATTGCAAATAGAAGGTATTCTCTTGACGATGTATGATAGACGGCTCAATTTGTCGAGACAAGTGGAAGAGGAAGCGAAGCAATATTTTGCGGATAAGGTCTATAAAACGACCATCCCCCGGAATGTGCGTCTGAGTGAAGCGCCAAGTTTCGGCAGTCCGATTATTCTGTACGATATTCTTTCATCAGGGGCGGAAAGCTATATGAGTTTAGCCCGGGAGGTGATCCAGAGTGGCAAAGAAGAAGGTTCTAGGGCGGGGATTACAGGCACTGATTCCTGACATGGAGGAAGACTATGCCGGGGGACAGCAGATCCTTCAACTCGCGATTGATCGAATCTCGGCTAATCCGTATCAGCCAAGACAGTCTTTCGATCAGGCCAAGCTCGACGAACTGGCGCGGTCCATTGTCGAAAAAGGGGTGATCCAGCCCATTACCATTCGTAAAAAAGAAGATGAAGGGTATGAGTTGATCGCCGGAGAACGTCGGCTACGGGCGGCCAAACAAGCGGGTTTTAACACGATTCCCGCCATTGTCATGTCTGTTTCATCACCCGAAGAGATGATGGAACTGTCTCTGATAGAGAATATTCAGCGGGATGACCTGAATTCGATTCACGAGGCAAAGGCCTATTTAAGGCTTATTGAAGAATGTCATTTGACTCAGGAAGAAGTCGCTACGCGAGTTGGCAGAAACAGGGCAACGGTGGCCAATACGCTCAGGCTTTTAAAGCTGCCTGAAGAGGTTCAGCATCATTTATTGGCCAACGACATTTCCATGGGACATGCCCGGGCCTTGTTGGGGTTGGAAAACAGGGCTGAGCAGACGGAACTATGTAAGCAGGTTGTAAGAAAGGGGCTGTCTGTCCGTAAGGTCGAAGAACTGGTCAAAAACCGCTTTAAAGATGTACGTGAGAGCAGCCCGCGTACCGACCGCAAATCACCGGACCTGCTGGCCGTTGAAGAAATTATGCAGCGCCTGCTCGGAACAAGGGTTAATATATCCCAGGGGCAGCATAAGGGAAAGATAGAAATCGAGTTTTATTCTATAGACGATTTAAATCGGATTTTAGATTTGCTGAAAGTGCGCTTATAATTTTCTTGTTGAAGTATAATAAACTGTTGACAATTAAGGGGCGCAGCATATATTTAGGTGGCTCTGGATTTCAGCAAATAGACGCATCGGATAAGGGATAATTCCGGAGGCATCAGATGTCTCGATCACCCCGAAAGATTTCACTGCTTATTGTCTCATCCAATGCATCGAGAACACGCGAATTACGCCTGTCGCGTTTCTGGTACTATGTGCTTGTCGGGCTGGTATGCACCGGCCTTGCAAGTATGATCGTGGTTGCTGTTATTTCACCTTATTTAGCTGGCATTATCATGGCGGAAACAGCCGGACAACCCTGGAAAGAACAATTGAAAACGGCCCAGAACAAAACACGACAATTGACCCAGGAACTGGCTGAAATGCAACAGATTGCAAAAAGTATACGACAATTAGCAGGTGTGGTGGATTTTGAAGCGAGCGCTCCTGCCCCTGTTACAGAATATACCTCGTTTGTTGATGAGACGACTGAAATATCCTTACGTGAAAACCAACTTCCTTTTCTATTACATGACCAATGGATACCGATAGACGAAAGCGATCTGAATAAACGGCAATTGACTCTCTTTCGTTCTACACCCTCTATCTGGCCTGTTCGCGGCTGGGTCACACGAGAATTTCAGAACACCAGTGATCCGGTTATGCGGCGTCATTTCGGTATGGATTTTGCCGCTCGTGAAGGTGCCCCTGTGCTTGCCGTCGGCGACGGGATCGTTATGTTCTCGGATTGGGATCAGGATTTAGGTTGGCTTGTCGAGGTCGAGCATGGTTATGGTTTTACAACCCGATATGGTCATAATTCCAGTCTCCGTGTAGAACGAGGTCAACGTATTCGCCGTGGCCAGATCATTGCCCTTGTGGGAAGCACCGGCCGCAGTTCGGCGCCCCATCTTCATTATGAAGTATGGAAAGATAATACGTCGGTTAATCCCCGTAACTATTTGCCGGATGTCATTCGGTGGGATGATCTATTGGGTTTGATGGGATCGCCTGGATCAAGCTTTAGTTACAACTAATTATAAAGGTTAGAACGCACAGTGACAATTATCGCAAAAGGAACCGAGGTATCGGGTGCATTGATCATCGATGGCAACATTCGAATTGATGGTGGCATTCGTGGTGATATTACAGCGACAGATGGTGTGGAAGTCGGTAAAACAGGGGTCGTCGTCGGAACAACAATTCAGTCGAAGACCGCGATTATACATGGCCGGGTGGAAGGCCATCTGATTGCGCCCCAGCATATCACTCTGGGCGGCAAAGCTAAACTCCTGGGTGATATAAAAACCGGTAACCTGGTTATCGAGGAAGGCGCTATTTTTCACGGCAACTCCACCATGATGAAGGAAGAACAGCCCAAGGGTAAAGAATGACGAGGGCAGGGCTTCGATCAGGTCGGTTTTAACCGACTTGAGGGTGTGCAATGAGTTATGGCAGAGGATTCGAAGACGCCGGGTAGCAGCCTGAAAGATCTCAGCGAACTCGGTGTGATCGGCCTGACCCTGGTCATTGCAACGGTCATGGGCTACTATATTGGCCACTGGGTTGAAACACGATGGCCCCAGATTCAACCCTGGGGAGTGCTGACAGGTATTATTTTAGGCATTATCGCCGGCTTTCTGGAAATGTTTCGGACCATTCGCCGTATCGAACGTCGAATGAGTGAACCCGGTGAAGGGAGCACAAAGTCGGATGATACCTGATCAAGAAGAAACATCTACTATGACTCCCGGCCGATTTTTGCATGCCGTGTATGTGACGGCGGGGCTGGTCATTTGCCTGGGCATCATCGCCATGAGTTTGAGTGAGATTCGAGTATTGATGTTGAACTTTATTGTCGGTGCGGTCTTCAGCTTGAGCCTGGTTCGCAGTACACAATTTCTGGTACAGCGATTTTTAACACCAGGGAAGCGACTGAAGCAACGCCGGGTCTGGCTCATGGTTTTTTTAATGGTTAAATTTCCGGTGATTATGGTTTTTCTTGCTCTGGTGGCCTGGAGTTCCTGGTTCGATGTGAGAGGGTTTGTCATCGGCGTCAGCCTGATGCCCTTGCTGATTATAGGATATAGTCTTATATCTATCTATACCGGCAATAGTCCGATAGGACAGGCCGGCTTGATGGCCTTTTTTGAAAAACAAAATCCGCTTGAAAACAGTGTGAGGAGGTGACATTGCTCACGGGTACCGTATTGGGGATGGGATCTCTGTCCATGATCATGGCCGTTGGCGGCGGCGGAGAAGAAGTCCACCACTCCATTTTACGTGTTCTGCACCTTATCTATCCGCTTGAAGACGTGCTGCCGCAGCCGGCCAAACAGCCGGATTTGCTTCTCAATACCCTCTTTTCTTTTAGTCTCCTTGCCGGATTTGTAATATTGACTGTCCGTTCGCTCCGTCGTTTACCTGAAGGCAATGGTCAGAATATCCTCGAATTTGCTGTTGAAGGCTTGACGGATTTCTTTATCGATATCGTTGGAGAGCGGGGCAGAAAATATATTCCGTTTATAGCCTCCTACTTCTTATACATCCTCTTTCTTAATTTTCTCGGCTTGGTCCCCGGATTCCAATCCCCTACTGCCGATTTAAACACCACGCTTAGTTTTGCGGTCATCGCTGTGGTTACGGTAAATGTGATCGCTATTCGCGAGATCGGCTTGGTCGCCTATTTGAAACATTTTGCAGGTGAGCCTGTCTGGCTATCCTGGATGATGTTTCCTTTACATGTGATGGGGGAGTTTGCAAAGGTTGTTTCTCTTGCCGTTCGTCTATATGGAAATATGTTCGCCAAGGAGACCTTGATGGTCGTGCTGATGGGATTTTCGCCGGTATTGATCCTTGGACATTTTGAAGTGCCTTTCGTACCCATTCAACTGCCTATTATGCTGTTCGGTTTATTCGTTGGCTTCCTTCAGGCGATGATATTTGCTTTACTCGTGTCGATCTATCTGGGTCAGTTTCTTGAAGAACACGATCATTAGGAGAAGGGCATCATTAGGAAATTGTATTTGTATATTTGAGAGGCGGTATCGCCGTCGTTCTGTTCACTTTTTCCGAAAGGAAAGGAGAATTGCATGCTGTACTACATGGGGCTGGCGCTCGCAATAGGGATCGGCCTTCCTATCGGTGTAATTGGTGCGGGGATCGGTCAGGGACTTGCAACGGCTTTTGCCGTACAAGGTGTTGCGCGTCAGCCGGAAGCTGCCGGTCGGATTCAAACGTTTATGATTATCGGTCTGGTGCTGATTGAGTCGCTGGTTATCTATTCCTTTTTGCTCGCGATTCTATTAATGGGTAACCTGCCGACGTTCGAGCAAATTTTGGAGTTGGCGCAGGCCGGGCAGTAATGAGCGTTGTGATCTCTAAAATGTTCAAGTAAGGAGCATAACGCGTGGAAGCTATTTTACACAATCTTGGTATTGATCCGGGCGCACTGATTTTACAGGGCATCGGATTCATTCTGATGTTCCTGATCCTGAAGAAGTTTGTCTTCGGGCATATCGGGGCTGCATTAGAGGCGCGGAAGAACGATATCCAGGAACGGATGGACAAATTGGAGGCGGACCAGAAAGAACTGGACCGTCTTCAGGAAGAAGTCAGGCAACGGCTCACGGAAATTGAGTTAGAAGCCAAGAGTCGGATTCAGACGGCTATTGATCAGGCAAATGCAGAGCGCGATAAGCTTATGGCGCAGGCGCACCAGGATTCAGACCGTGAGTTGGAAAAAGCCCGTCAGACGATACAACGCGAGAAAAATCTGGCGGTCGCCGACCTGCGTTCGCAGGTGGGAGATATTGCGATGCAGATTGCCGAACGGGTGCTTAATAATGCGTTGGACGCGGCTCAACATCAGAAAGTAATAGACGAACTGATCGAGCAGTTACCGACATCAAACGAATAATGGCGGTCTATGGCGAAGAGTACAGATATTTCATACCGATATGCCAATGCCTGGTTGGACGCAGCGGATGAGCTCGACCTGTTAAAGCAGGTTCGTGAGGAAATCGGCGACCTGCAATCGTTGATACATGACTCTGAGGAGTTAGCCGATTTTCTGAAAGATCGATCTATTCCGAGAGATGCCAAGCAGCGTATTCTTTCTGAGATATTCGAAGGGAAAGTGCAGGGTATTACGCACAACTTCCTTCTGTTGCTGGTATCCAAGCAGCGGGAACACCTGTTAGCGGAGATCCTGGAAGCATGCCGTATGATTCTGGATGAACGCGACGGTATAGTCAATGCGGAAGTTACCAGTGCGGTGGCGCTATCATCGGCACAGAAAGATCTTTTAAAAACAAAGCTGGAATCGTACACCGGAAAACATATTCGCATGCAGACCCGGGTTAATCCGGATATCATCGGCGGATTCGCGGTGCGTGTCGGTGATCTGGTGTTCGACAGCAGTCTGGCGGTTCAACTCCAGCAAATGCGGCATGCATTGATTGGATGATCATACTTAGCAGATGGGCAAATGGATAGCGCAGGAAATGCTTCTTTATCTTGCTGATTCTGTTTATTTGCTCCTGTTTCGGAACGGATGGAGAAAATAATGGCGCTTGATGCAATAGAAATTCGTGCGGATGAGGTATCGGCACTCCTCAAGAAACAGGTGCTCGAATTCAAGCGAGAGGTTGATATTTATGAGACGGGTACCGTGATTCAGGTTGGTGACGGTATTGCGCGTGTACACGGCCTTTCCAACGTGATGTCGAGTGAACTGGTTGAATTTCCGAATGAAGTCATCGGGATGGTGCTTAACCTGGAAGAAGATAATGTCGGGTGTATCTTATTTGGCGATGACACACTGATTAAAGAAGGCGATACGGTAAAACGCACGCAACGCGTTGCCGAAACCGCTGTAGGTGATGGTCTTCTGGGTCGTGTGGTCGATCCACTTGGACGTCCGATAGACGGCAAGGGGCCGATTACCAATGTAGATGCGCGTCCCATCGAACAGAAGGCGCCGGGCGTATTGCAACGCCAGCCGGTCTCGGAACCAATGTATACTGGTCTTAAAGTCGTAGATAGTATGTTCCCGATCGGGCGCGGCCAGCGTGAATTGATCATCGGTGATCGGCAAACGGGTAAGACAGCTGTGGCTGTTGATGCGATTATTAATCAGAAAGGTCAGGATGTCGTCTGTATTTACGTTGCGATCGGTCAGAAAGGATCAACCGTTGCCAAAACGGTGGCAACCCTTGAAGAACATGGTGCGATGGATTACACGATCGTGGTGGCTGCTTCCGCCAGTTCTCCCGCGCCGATGCAGTTCCTGGCGCCTTATGCCGGCGCCACGATGGGCGAATTTTATCGGGACAACGGCAAGCATGCGCTGGCCGTTTACGATGATCTGTCCAAGCATGCAGTAGCGTATCGTCAGCTTTCGCTGAATTTACGACGTCCGCCCGGCCGGGAAGCGTATCCGGGCGACGTGTTTTATCTACATGCCCGTCTCCTCGAACGTGCCGCCAAAATGAGTGACGAAAAAGGTGGTGGTTCTCTGACCGCCCTGCCCGTCATTGAGACGCAGTTCGGTGACGTTTCGACCTACATTCCGACGAATGTTATCTCGATTACAGATGGTCAGATCTATCTGGAATCCAATCTATTTTTCGCCGGGCAGCGTCCCGCCGTCAATGTCGGACTATCCGTTTCCCGTGTAGGCGGCGCCGCACAGACTCGGGCCATGAAACATCGCCATGTCGCCGGTCTTATGAAAACCTCACTGGCTCGATACCGGGAATTGGAAGCCTTCGCTCGATTTGGTACATCCGGCCTGGATCAGGCCACCCAGCGCGAATTGCATCTGGGTGAGCGTCTGATCGAGTTGCTTAAGCAAAATCAATATCAGCCCATGCCGATTGAGCACCAGGTCCTTTCGATATATGCCGGTGTTAACGGCTTTCTAAATGATCTGGATACCGATCAAGTACAGGCCTTCGAAGCCGCCCTTCTCCAATATATGGATACGCAGCATGCGGATATAGGTGAAGTAATCCGGGAGAAAGGGCAGTTGAGCGCGGATCTGGAGAAACGGATCAAAGCTGCGATTGAGGATTTTCTTAAGACATTTCAGGCGTAAATGAAACGATGAAACAACGAAGATGAGAAGCAGAATACAAATGATCCATAACTTCGTCGTTCCGTAGCTTCCCTTGAAAGGACCCCATGCCGTCATTACGAGAGATACGTCGCCGTATCGCGAGTACAAAAGATATTCAGAAGATTACGAAAGCGATGCAGACCGTGGCAGGTGTCCGGCTACGTCGGGCGCAGGATCGCCTGATTTCTGCGCGTCCGTATGCCCGCAAACTGGACGAAATGCTTAAGCATCTGGCAGCGCAAACGGCAGACGAAGCTCATTCGCTGTTGACAGAACGAGATGTCAAGGCTTCAACCTTGGTCGTCGTGACGGCAGACCGTGGGTTTTGCGGAAGTTTTAATACCAATGTCATTAGACGGGCGATGGAACATACACGTGAAGCTTCCCCGGAACCGGAATTAATCTGTGTGGGACGTAAGGGGGCGGAAACGCTTTCACGACAGCCCCACGTCAAGATTCTGGCAGAACAGATTAACATATTCCAGGCACTGGAGTATGATCATGCGGGAGAAATCGCGGACCAGCTGATGGAATTGTTTAACAGTGGTCAGATTGATCGTGTAGAGGTCGTGTATAATGAATTTAAATCAGCAGGTCAGCAGAATCTCGTATTAGAGCAGATCTTACCCATTGTACCACAGCCTATAGAAGAGGATCCGCTTTTTACGGGGTATCAATATGAACCTTCACAGAAGGCTTTGCTGGATGATCTGGTTCCTCGACATATCCGGTTTCAGATCTGGCGTGTTTTGCTGGAATCGAATGCCGCTGAAGAGGCTGCCCGAATGCTGGCTATGGATAATGCGACGCGTAATGCGGGCGATTTAATTGATGAATTATCCCTGAAGGCTAACAAAATGCGTCAGGAGACGATTACTTCGGAGTTGATGGACATTATCGGCGGGGCCGAGGCGTTGCGATAATCGTTACCTTGAACCTGATAGCGTGAAAGGTGTATTATGGAAAGCACGAATACTGGCACAGTGGTGCAGGTTATTGGCGCTGTCGTTGATGTGGAGTTTAGTTCCGGAGCGCTTCCGAAGATTAATAATGCGATCGAAATACCGGTCGCAGAAAGCGACCCTCTGGTGTTGGAAGTGCAACGGCATTTAGGGGATAACAAAGTCCGTTGCGTAGCCATGGATTCGACGGACGGTCTCGTTAGAGGCGCACGAGCCGTCGATACTGGTGGACCTATCCATGTGCCCGTCGGTCCTGCCGTCCTGGGGCGGATGATGAATGTACTCGGACGTCCCATCGACGAACGGGGTCCGGTGGAATCAGTGCAGAAAAACCCGATTCACCGTCATGCGCCTGATCAGGAAGATCTGACGACTTCCGCAGAAATGTTCGAGACGGGCATCAAAGTAGTCGACTTTATGGAGCCTTATACCCGTGGCGGCAAGACGGGATTATTCGGAGGCGCCGGTGTGGGCAAGACCGTGTTGATCAAGGAGTTGATTAATAATATCGCCAGAGAGCATGGTGGGTACTCAGTCTTTGCCGGTGTTGGTGAACGGACGCGTGAAGGGAAGGACCTGTGGCTGGAGATGGAAGAAGCCAATGTGCTTGATAAGACGGCGTTGGTATTCGGTCAGATGAACGAACCGCCGGGCGTTCGTTTGCGCATCGGATTGACAGGGGTGGCGATCGCCGAATACTTCCGAGATTCAGAAGGCCGGGATGTCCTGTTGTTTATCGATAACATTTTCCGTTTTGTTCAGGCAGGTTCTGAGGTATCGGCGTTGCTTGGTCGTATGCCCTCTGCGGTGGGATATCAGCCAACGCTGGCTACGGAGATGGGAGAGCTTCAAGAACGTATTACCTCTACCAAGCAGGGCGCCATCACGTCGGTGCAGGCGATTTATGTTCCGGCGGATGACTATACGGATCCGGCGATTGTAACAGCCTTTCCACATCTGGACGCGATCACCGCCCTTTCCCGTGACCTATTCGCCCGGGCAATTTTCCCGGCGGTGGACCCGCTCGAATCCTACTCTCGGCTTCTTGATCCGAACGTGGTTGGTGATCGGCATTACAAAATCGCCCGGGAAGTGCAACAGATTCTGCAACGGTACAAGGATCTTCAGGATATTATCGCGATTTTAGGGATCGATGAATTATCGGATGACGATAAACTGGTGGTGTCCCGTGCAAGAAAGATAGAGTTGTTTATGACGCAACCTCTGTTTGTTGCTGAGCCATTTACCGGTATGCCTGGCCGCTATGTAAAAATTGAAGATACGGTAGAAGGGTTTGAGAAATTGGTGGACGGTTCCTGCGATGACCTGCCGGAACAGGCTTTCTACCTGGTCGGTACCATTGATGAAGCGTTCGACAAAGCAAAGGAGCTTCAGTAAATCATGGCTGGAGAATATCCTTTTGTAGTAGTCACACCGACCAGGATGGCGTATGAGGGGGCGGTACGTAGTTTCCAGGCACCGGGTACAGATGGGGAATTTGAAGTGCTGACCGGCCATGTACCGATGCTGACTTCGTTACGCCCAGGTATTCTGACCATTCGGGATACAGAAAGCCGTCATATTTATGCTGTATCCGGCGGATTCGTCGAAGTGCTGCGTCATCAGGCGACGGTTTTAGCCGAGGCGGTTGAACGAGCCGATGAGATTGATTTAGACCGTGCTCAACAGGCGGAAGCGCGTGCCCGGCAACGTTTGGAATCCGGCGGTCAGAAGTTTGATATAGACCGTGCGAAGGCCTCCCTTGATCGTGCGTTGAATCGGATTAAAGCATCCCATTTGTTTTCAGAATAATTTACCGGGTATACTGATCAGGGAGATGGTTGGAAAATATGCCTTTACGCCTGGTATTTTTTAATTATGTTTTTTCTTGACAAAGCTATAGACGTCAGGTTATAATGCGAAATATTCTTGCTCGAGAGCGCATTATGCCGGATATACCTTTTTTGTAAAAAATCCACTGGCCTGTATATCTTGGTTTTCAACCATCCATTGATGATAATGACCTATAGGGTCCCGGCTAATGAAGACCTCTCTCCAAAAAATCGACGAATCATTCCAAAACAGACATTTTTATTGAAAATAAATCTTTGAAAGAACAGGCCTATCCGATACCAACTGATGCTTATATGTGGCATCAACGCAACGGGAATCGATAGGCTTTAGTCATTAAAATCGCACCTTATTATTTCATGTTAAACGACTTCTATATCAGTTGTGTACTTGATTAAAAATCTAAGGATCATAAAAGTTGAAGAAGGAGGAGATATATGAAACAAGTATTTTATATAATCGTAGCAAGCTTGGTGATTGGTCTTCCTATTGAGCACGCCACAGGAATTACAACTTACGGTGGTAATGGGCTGGTACGTGTTCAGTCTGCTAACAATGTGTACCGTGGCGCTTTGTGGGGAACAATCAATATGGACTATACGCAAAGCAGTGGTTCCTACACGTTTCGAGATGGGACAGGTGCGATTAATGTATTATATGGTGTCCGCCATTATTTTGAGATTGGCCTTAGTCAAACGCTCTATCAAGATCGCGCTTTTGGAGCCCTCGGCCCGGCGATCGGCCCGCTTCGTGTCAGTTTGAAAGGCGCTTTGCCGACCAGTGCACCGTCCTCCCTTAATCTTGGTGCCCAGATCTTGTTTTCGATCCCGATAGGTAAGGCTTCAAATGTTGAATGGGAGAGCTATACTGCACCCAGCACATCTGTCGGCGGTATGATTATTCTGTCTTATGATTCCAATCCGATAGATCTGAATCGCTCAAGACGCTTGCATATAAATGCGGGCTTTATATACCACAATGATAAGAACGCATATGTTGACGCTGAGGACCCGAATTCTTCGCTCAACACCATAAATACGTCACAAGCCATTTTTGGCGCCGGACTACAGGTGCCTCTAAGGGAGAATATCCATTTCTTAACAGAACTTACAGGAGAGTATTTTATTGATATCAATCCGTATACTCTTATTGCTAGAGAAGGTTCCAAGATTTCACCGTATATTCGACTTACGCCCGGTCTACGTTATCAGCTCGGGCAATTTTATATTATGTACGGACTAGAACTTCGTGCTTTTAGTTCCGGTCAGTTTACCGAATATGACAATCAGTCGGTTTATCCTCGTTGGCGGGCGATCATAAATCTGAAATATAGAATTTTTGAAGGGGTGCCTCCTACCTATCGTCGCGGTCGGAGTATGCGTATATCGGGCCGTTCGAGTTATCAATATGATCGGGATGACGATATGGATCGTGAGGAGGGAATTGAAGAAATTCGCCAGGATCGTATCAAGGCGCAACGGGAACTGGAAGAGATGAAGGAATCGATGGAAGAAGACCCTGGTGCATCCCGGTAGGAATAATCGGCGGTTCGACAGCTTCGATTTCCGGCGTGTACTTGTGATAACACACTTGGATATTTATTTCTCATAGCAACGGAGGCCTTCCCTTCCATTGAACTGTCGATGTTTTGTGCTTCTTATTGCCTTCCTTGGTTGTAATTCATCGGCGCCAACCAGCCCACGACCAACCCCTCAGTCGTCCACTTCTACACCGACATCGAACCGGGCGGGCAGATGTACTGTTTTGTGGACCTGTCCGCCCTTACTCTATGTAATCCATTCTCCCATACCGGATGGGTTCCCGGGGTCATCGGTTAACAAGTCATTGGCCTGTTCCGCCACTTTTCGGAAGGCTAACGCGTGTTGTTCGATGAGTTCAGGCGTGTCGTGTTTAAACCAGGGGACGTTAAAGGTATGAAATTCCGTGGATTCCGAAACGGGCAAACTGCCTTTGGGTTGCCTCAAGTCCCGGTCGCTGTGGGCGAGGCGGGTCGGCTTGCCGTGGCCGTATACATCGCAGGTATTCAGTAAGGGGTGTCTGTGTAACGGTTTATTCATACCGGGCGAACAGGAAGAGCCCTCCGCCCTAACGGCCTCTGCAAACCTTGTTATGGACAGGCCCTCCAATTCTTCTGTGTTATATAACCCTTTAGGATTGTACCAGCCCCCCATCGTATTGCCGGAGTCCTCAGGCACTCTGTGGGCTTTAAGGCCTGGCACGCCTTCGAGCAGATCCCAGAATCTGTTCATACCGTCCTGAATCTCTTGAATGCGCTCGTCATAATATTTCAACTGCACACGCCCTACAGCGGAGCACATCTGATTCATACGATATTTATAGCCGCCCAGAGGTAAACCGTAGTACGCATTAAGGTCTTCGGTCTCGAAGTTTCCTTTATAGCGTTCATAGTGTCCGAAGGCCATCGCGCGTTCGTAGATCTCCCGGTCGTTGGTCACCAGAATACCGGCCTCACCCGTGGCGAATGATTTGCCACTCATGAGGGACATAGCAGCTACATCGCCGAAGGTGCCTACTTTGCGCCCTTTGTAAAGGGCGCCCTGAGCATGGGAGACATCTTCGATGATTTTCAAGCCATGTTTTTGAGCAATCGGCCTGATCCGATCCATATCCGCAGGATAGCCGGTGTAATGGACCACCATAATGGCCCTGGTCCGGTCTGATATATGTCTTTCTATATCATCCGGATCGATATTCAGCGTGTCCGGTTCGATATCTGCGAATACAACGGTAGCACCAAGCGAGAAACACTGTAAGGCGGAGGCCCAGAATGTGGGACTCTGGCAGATGATCTCATCGCCTACCCCGATGCCGCAACCAAACATGGCGCTATGCAGGGAAGCTGTTCCGGAACAACATCCGAGGGCATAATCCAGGCCCATCCACGCTCCAAATTCCTGTTCGAACTGCATCGTTACATCTGTCCCCGACATGCTGCCTTTTCTCAGGACATCCAATACAGCCTTTTCATCTTCAGACGTAACAATCGGCCATTTGAACAGCTCTTCCTGCGAATCATGGACGGCCTGTTTGCCACCGAGGAAGGCCAGTCGGCTGGTGGTCGAGATAGTCATATGGTTCTCCAAAGTGGGAGGATGGAAGGGGGGAAGGGGGGTAGATCTTTCACGGAACAACAGCGACACGCAGAAAATCCGTATGTCCCGGTCCGGCGGCAGGTGATCCACCGGCGATCACAATGCGAGATCCGGAATCCAATTCACCGGATTGGCGGGCAGCATCCAGAGACGTCTGAATCATACCATCAATCGATTTAAAATCATCACATAGAACCGGTCTGACGCCCCACACCAGCGCCATTCTGCGAACGGTTTCCATTCCCGGACTGACGCCAATGATCGGTACAACGGGTCGATACCGCGCGACCAGGCGGGCCGTATGCCCGGTGCGGGTACAGCATACAATGGCTTTAGCCCCTGCATCCTGGGCTAGCACACAGGCGGCGTGTCCGATTGCTTCGGATATACTGAATTGCTTTTTATTTTGGATATCGATAAACGGCCTATGTTCAAACAGGCGTGATTCTGCCTGCTCTGCGATAGCGGCGAGTGCCCGGACTGCTTCCACCGGGTAAGCGCCCATCGCACTTTCTTCAGATAACATCACGGCGTCGGAACCATCCAGTACCGCATTGGCGACATCAGCGGCTTCCGCGCGGGTAGGCCGTGGGCTTTCCACCATGGAACGGAGCATCTGGGTCGCCGTAATCACCGGTCTCGCAGCGCATAAAGATTTATAGATAATATCTTTCTGGATAAGGGGCACTTCCTGGAAGGGAATTTCAACCCCGAGATCTCCCCGCGCCACCATCAGAGAATCAACACACTGAAGCAGCTCATCGAGCTTATCTACCGCCTCCGGTTTTTCAATTTTGGCCATTAAAGGTAGATCACTCTGATGTTCGTCAAGCAACCGACGGGCCTGCAGCACATCCTCCTCAGAACGCACAAAAGACAGGGCAGCCATGCTGACGCCCATATCTATACCCTCAAGCAATAATTCTCTATCTCGATCTGTAAATGCGGATATACTTAAAGCGCCCCGGGGAACGGAAATGCCTTTTTGATTCGACAACGGGCCGCCCAGTATAACCGTACAGTGGATCTCCGGCGGTTCGACGGCATCGATTTGTAATTCGATGATGCCGTCGGCCAGCAACAGATGTTGTCCTGGATTTACTTCTTCCGCCAACCGGTTATAATTAACGGACACCCTTCGCTTGTCACCGTTTACTTGTTCTGTGGTTAAGATGAAATGGGCGCCGACCGATAGATGGATCGGCCCCGTTTGAAAAGTGCCAATCCGGATTTTCGGTCCCGGTAAATCCTGCAGGATGGCAATGGGTTTGCCAAGGTCACGTTCTACAGCCCGGATCATGGCGACCCGGTTTCGGTGTTCATCAGGGGTACCATGGGAGAAGTTTAATCGGAATACATCAGCGCCGGCCTCAACGACCTGTCGCAAACGGTCCTCCGAATCGATTGCCGGGCCGACGGTACAGACGATTTTGGTTCGGCGCATAAAAAAAGAATAGCAAACAGCAAATGGTGAATGGCAGATCTTCAGGAAGCAACCTGCAGGACACCGAGACGGAGAGCGTTCTCTCCAATTTTCAGTTCTTTGACGACCGCTTCATCGGGTGCTGCCCCCGCTTGTATTGAGACCGCCAGGATTTCTGCCTGTATATATTCTGTGTGAACAGAAATGGCCTCGGCCAGGTCGCCTGCTGTATCGTAATAGAGATTGATTCGGTCGTTCACATGGAAATCGGCTTCTTTACGTAAGTTCTGTACGTGTCGCACAACATCGCGCATCAATCCTTCAAGCAGTAATTCTCGTGTAATCTCGGTATCGATGGCTACCGTACAGCCGAAATCGGAGACTACCGCGAGACCGTCTGCATCCACCCGTTCAAGCACCAGCTCGTCCGGCGTGATCGAGATCGTCTCCCCATCCACAACAAGTTCTATCGACCGGCCGTCTGCGATCATCATGCCCGTCTCATTCGGAACAAGCGCCTCCAATGCCTTTCGTACCACATTAAGCTGCTTGCCGAACCGCGGCCCCCATTTGGAGAAATCCGGTTTAACAGCGTACGTCTGAAACACTGTTTCATCCTCAATCACGGTCAGCTCTTTCACGTTCAGTTCCTCGAGAATCTGACTACGTAAACGAGTGACGGTTTCCCCCTGTCTGCTATTAGTCGGTTTAACCTGCAATCGCAGGGCAGGTTGGCGGACTTTCATCTTCGCCTCATTACGCGCAGCACGTCCCAATTCAATCACCTGTTTCAGGGCATCCATATCATCGATCAAATCTTGATTGATTAAATCCTCATCTGCTGTGGGATAGCTGCACAGGTGAACACTCTCCAGCGCCTCCGGATCGATCGGCGGTACCAGACTCTGATACAACTCCTCTGCAGAAAACGGCAGGATTGGCGCAATTAGTTTGCTGAGTGCAACCAGTACCTCATACAGCGTCTGCACAGCCGACTGCTTGTCCTTGTCATCCCCACTCTTCCAGAAGCGGCGGCGACTGCGCCGGACGTACCACGTCGACAGGTCGTCGAGGAATTTCTCCACCTCTCTCACAAAGGTGGCAGAGTCAAAGTGCTCCAACCGGTCGTTACACTGTGCAATTAACGTGTGCAGACGGGCGATGACCCAACGATCCAGTTCGCTACGTTGGTCCATCGGCGCAGAAGATGCGATCGGCGGGCAATCGGGCAGGTTGGCGTAGGTTACGAAAAACGCATATACATTCCACAACCTGAGCATCTTACGCGTCACCTCTTCCGCAGGGCCGTATCCGAACCGGAAGACCATATTGATCGGGGCGCCGGCATACTGCCACCGCATGACATCTGCGCCCATCCGTTCTGTTGCGTCCTCCACTGCAATCGCGTTCCCTCCGCTCTTGCTGAAGGCTTCCCCGCTTTCATCACGCATCTCCTCATAGGTCAGCACCGATTTAAACGGCGTGCAATCGTTGAGCGTCACCGACATGAACAGTTGGGAATAGAACCACAGCCGGACTTGCTCGCGCATTTCGGAGATCCAGTCGGCAGGGAACCAGGTGTTGATTTGTTGATTTGTTGATTTGTTGATTTGGGTATTTGTTGGTTTGT